>JAYFSB010000135.1:0-5680 GCA_040946865.1 Burkholderia sp. | reverse complement strand
TCGCTGATTACCTCATCACCCGCATCGACGAGCTGCTGCCCTGGAATGTAGCGGGCAAGCTGAAGTCGGCCGCCATTTCTCCGTCCACTACCTGATTGCTGACTAGATCCAGATAAATCGTGTCAACGATCGCTGATCGTGTGCGCGATCTCACGTGATCCACACAAATTCCACGTGCTCATCATCTTGCCTCACGCGCGTGCGAATGGGGGACTGGCCTTGCCGAGTCGCTTACAGATTTTCTTCGAGCGCTATCTCTACTTTCGCAGCCAGTCACTGGACTTTCGCAGCCAGTCACTGGAATCCGAAACGCATATCGGTGACGCCCGCCGCAAGCCAGATACGTGTGTCGGTGGCAAAGAGATCATGATCGCAGGCTCTCCAATACGGTGCAGCATACCGGGGTTGACAACGCCGTCGACCTTGACCACCGCTCGTCCGAGCCGGACTTCAATCGTGCCAACGGGTATGGCCAGTTTCGCGATCTCCGGTTTGATTGGTGTCGCTGCGATGACCTCCGGCCTCATATCGCTCACGACCGTCACTGGCAGCAGCGTTGCCTTTGACGCTTCTTTGCTCGACACGATACCGGTGTCGCCAAGTGAACGCCAGATTCGCATTCAGACTATGCTCGCGGGCCAGTTTGGTGACTGAAACACCTGGCTCGCACGCGGCGATTGCTATGCGACGCTGGAACTCAGGACTATGGTTCGGGCGTCCTTTGCGACTACCCGGCTTCTCTGCGTCTAACAAAGTGGTGTCCATCACTTCGAAAATGATGGACACCACTTTGGCGTCAATCCTTGCTGGCGTCTACGACGGCCATGCCGAGTCGCTTACCCACATGTCACCTAACCCACTCAAATTTCAAGATAGCCATTTGACTTCAACTCCGAAGGCAATGCGTTCGAGGCGGCCTACGAGGCCTGGGCCGCGTTCAGCCGAGCTGAATGGGCTCGATCCCACGCGGCGTCGAGCGGGTTGCATCGCGGGTCGAGCGGCAGTGGCGATTCAGCGCCTCGCCTCAATCGACCACCTTGCCCCGCCCGGCCTTAACGGCTCCGCGCCGGTTCTTGGCATCGAGCCGCACCCACCAGCGCGGCCACGCGATTCTGCTCCTGGGAGCGATATTCCTGCAACTTCAGCACCACCCCGCCGGCACCCTGCGCGCGCATCGCCGAAAGTTCGACCTTGGCGGGATCGAGCGTGTAGGGGATCATGTTCCGTTCTCCTGATCGGCTGCCATGTTCGCGCCGGCGCGACGTGCGGCGGCTTCGGCGATCCGCGCGGCGAGGCCGGAATCGCGCTGAGTGCGCGTAGCGATCGCCTGCGCCAGCACCGTGCGCGGCCCGATCACCTGCACGCGAGAACGTGCCCGTGTGATCGCGGTATAGACCAACTCGCGCGACAGCACGCGGCCAAACGCGGCCGGAAGGACCAGCGCCACCTCGTCGAACTCCGAACCCTGCGATTTGTGGGTCGTCAGCGCGAAGGCGGTGTCGTGCGGCGGCAGCGCGGCCGGCGAGACGGCGCGGGCCAGTCCATCGGTGCCACGGAACCAGACTCGCAGCACGCCGCGCGCATCGGACAGCGCGATGCCGATATCGCCGTTGAACAGGCCGAGCACATAGTCGTTGTGCGTGACCATCACGGGCCGGCCCGCGAACCAGTGCGCGCCGACCGCGAGCGGCACGCGTACCGCGCGCCGCACCTGGGCGGCGACGCGATGGTTGACCTCGTCGGCACCGCGCGGGCCGCTGCGGGTGGCGCACAGAATGCGGAAGCGGTCCAGCGCGTCGAACAGCGGCAGCGGGTCTGGCTCGGCAGTGGCAAGCGCGGCGCGCAGGACCTCGCCATAGGCGTCGAAACCGTGTGCGAGACGCTCGATGGTGGCGGCGGACAGCGCATCGCCGCTGTCGTCGTAGTAGCGCGCGGCGGCTCCGGCTTGGGTGGACAACGCGTCGAGCGCGTCCTGCGCCGCGCCGCGACGGATCGCCAGCGACAGCCGGCCGATTGGCGAATCGAGGCCGAAGCGGTAGTTGCGCTCGAGCCAGACGACGCAGTCGGCCAGAGGGAAGATGGCGCTGGCGGGGGGGGCCGGTTCGAGTCCGGTCCCCGGCACCAAAGCACGCGTCTCTCGATTCATTGCGGCGCGCGCAACATCCTGCTCGTTGATCTGCCACGCATCGAGCCAAGCCAGCTCCTCGGGTTCGATCCAGGCGTCGAGCGGCGCACCAGGAAAGCTGTCGATCGATAACGCGGGAAGCGCGACCGGCTCGACGATAGGTGCCTCGTTGAAATCGAACAGGGAAGCCTGCGCCGGCGGCTGGTCGGCCTCGCCGCGCGTCGTCGCGCGCTGGTTGGCCGAAGCGGCCTTGGCAGGCTTTGACGCCACCGCCGGTGCCACCCTGGTAAGCACCGACGGGCCGCCAGCCTCCGCCGGCAAAGCCGCCACGAAGTTCACCACCTCGACGCCCAGCGCCTCGGCGATGCGCCGGCAGCCCGCCACGCTGAAGGCCGGCCGCGCGCTCAGCTCGGCGAACACGGTGCCGGCCTCGACGGCCGCGAGCTGGTCCTTGTCGCCGAGCAGCACCAGCCGCGCGCCCGGTGCCAGCGCATCGAGCAAGTGCGCGGCGAGCACGACGTCGATCATCGAGGCCTCGTCGACCACTACAAGCTCGTAAGGCAGCGGATTGTCGCGATGATGGCGGAAGCGCCCGTCCGGCAGCCAGCCAAGCAGGCGATGCAGCGTGTAAGAAGTTTGCGGCAGGCGCACCGCGAGTTTCGGCGGCAGGCTCAAGGCACGTGCGTGCACGGCTTCCTGCATGCGCTGCGCGGCCTTGCCGGTCGGCGCTGCCAGCGCGATCCGCAGCGCCGGCTGCATCTCCACCAGGCAGGCGATCACGCCCACCACGGTGGTGGTCTTGCCGGTACCGGGCCCACCGCTGACGATCGTCACGCGCCCGCCCAGCGCGGCCAGGGCCGCGACGCGCTGCCAGTCGATCTCGCCAGCGCACGGTGCCGCGAAGAAACGGTCGAGGCTCGCGCGCAGCGCCGCCTCGGCCGCCGACGAAGCCGCGCCCGCGTGCATGACCAGCGCATTGGCCAAGCGCGTCTCATAGTCGTAATAACGCGCAAGATAGAGCCGCCCTTCCCCGTCCACCACCAGCGGGCAGTCGGCACCGTACGGCACGCGGCCGAAGGCGGCCACACCACTGGCGGCCAGCTCGGTGCGCACCGCGTCAAGCGTGGTGTCGTAACGCTCGGCGAGCGCGGCCAGCGAGATGCAGACATGGCCGGCCGCAGTCGCGCGGCTGACCGCGAAGGCGGCGCGCGCGGCCCAGCGCGCGGCCTCGGAGGAGGTGCCGAGCCGGCGCGACAGCATGCCGATCCGGCGCGCGAAACCCTCGGCCAGCACGAGCTCGAAATCGGCCGGCTCGGGCAGGCGCTCGGCCAGGCCGCCGACGAAGCCGAACGGTTCGGTCAGGTCCTTCATGCGCGCTCCTTGCGTATCAGCAGCGCGTCGAGCGCCTCGACCAGCTCGCGTGAGGGCCGCCGCGCATGCACGCCCGAGGGCCGGCCGCCGCTCGACCAGCCGGGCCGCACGCCGCGCACGAACAGGTAAAGATAGCCGGCCATGTGCGTGTCGTAGTCGTAGCTGGGCAGGCGCACGCGCAGGTAGCGATGCAGCGCGACGGTATAGAGCAGCGCCTGCAGGTGATAGGCGTGATCGGCCATCGCCGCGTCGAGCGCGGCCGGCCCATAGGCGTCGGGGGTCGCGCCGAGATGGTTCGACTTCCAGTCAACGACCCAGAAACGGCTGTCGTGCTCGACGATCATGTCGATGAAGCCCTTGAAGAAACCCGCGAGCGTACCCGATTCAAGCGCCACATCGGGATAAGCATGCGCTACCAGCAACACGCGCAGCGCTGCGAAATCGAGCGCGACGGCCGGGAACAGGAATTCTATCTCGTTCAGGCGCCGGCCCGGATCAATCGCGGCGAGCCGCATACCGGGCACCAGCTCGGTGGCGACAACCTCGGCCAACATCCGCGTCATCATTGCCGGCAGCCGCCCGGCCAGCTCGGGCTCGGCCTCCACCGGCCGCTCGTGCAGGGCGCGCCGCGCGGCCTCGGCCCAGCCGCTCGCGTCGCCGAAGTCGCTCAATTCGAACAGCAGGTGCAGGCACTCGCCCGCAGCCGCGCCGCACGGGAAGGCGATGATGTCGTCGGGACCGGGTAGCGTGGCACGCTCGCCGCCGTCGATGCGTGGCACCGGATCGACGGCGGCCGTGAGCGCGTCGTGATCAGGGCGCAGCGCATCGTCGGGCACGGCCGCGACACCTTCCTGCTCGCGCGCGATCGAGGCTGTCAGCGAGCTGAAGCTGGCGATGCGCCAGGCGTCGCGCAGGAAGCGCGCGGCCTGCCGCGCGCCGCCAAGCCGTTCGGCATCGTGGCCGGCCACCAGCGGCGTGCGCGCCGGCACGCTCGGCAGCGGCGCGATCGAGATCGGGCCGGTGGCTAGCGCGCGCCAGCTCGCGGCCAGCTCCTCGGCTTCGAGCGGCTTCTCGAGCCAGGCGTCGAAGCCGTGGTCGGCACCGCCGACCAGCCAGTTCAGCACGCTGCGGCGCGCCTCGCGCGTCAACTGCGCCTCGCGCGTCAACTTCAACTTCAACTGGTAGACGCCGGCCACCAGGTAGCAGCGATAGACCGCGCGCGTGAGCGCGACATAGACCAGCCGCGCGCACTCGGCCGCCTGCTCGCGCCGCGCCTGCATGGCGGCCAGTTCGGCGGCTGCCTCGTCGCAGCCGTAATGGAGCACCGCCGCGCCGGACTCGTCGTGATACTCGCGCGCATTGGGCAGGGCATTCTCGCGCGGCTCGTGCAGTCGCCCGTCGTTGAGGAACGGGCAGAACACCACCGCATATTCGAGGCCCTTGGACTTGTGCACGGTGACGATCTGCACCAGGTTACGGTCTGATTCGAGCCGCAGCTGAGCGTCCTCGCCGCCGCCCACCGCGCGCTGCGTAGCCAGCCAGCGCAGCGTCGGCGCAATGCCGGGCTGCGCCGAGGCGCGTGCCTGGGTCAGCTCGGCCAGGTGGTTGATGTCGGTCACGCGCCGCTCGCCGTCGGCACCGCCGATCAGCCGCTCGGCGATCCGCAGCTCGCGCGCGAAGCTGCGCCACATCACCGCGAAACCGCGTTCGCGCCAGAGCAGGCGATAGCGCGAGAAGCGCTCGACCCAGCTCATCGTGTGGGCATCGTCGGCCACCGCGCCGTGCGCGGCCTCACCCTGCTCCGGCCGCCACAGCGCGGCTGCGTCGAGCCCGAACCAGTCGGTGGCGAGCGCCGCACGCAGCCGGCGCAGGTCGCTCGGCGCATCGATAGCGGTCAGCACGCGGTCGAGCTGCTCGGCGTCGAGCGTGGCGAACACCGAGGCCTGCGCGAGCTCAACGCTGCCGATCCCCCAGGTGGCCAGCACGCGCTTTACGATGCTGCCCTGCCGGTGCGTCTGCACTAGCACGGCGATATCGGCTGGCGTGAGCGAAGCCTCGCCGAGCCGCACCGCGCCCTCGTGCGCGCCGCGTATCAGCCGCGCGATCTCGGCCGCGGGGGGGGGGGGGGGGGGGGGGGGGGGGGGGGGGGGGGGGGGGGGGGGGGGGGGGGGGGGGGGGGGGGGG
>JAYFSB010000134.1:0-5685 GCA_040946865.1 Burkholderia sp. | reverse complement strand
GTTGCCACGTTTCGGGTAGTACGGCTCGATCAGCGCACACAATGCCGCCAACGGCACGATCCGCTCCATCGCGTCCAAGAACTCATCGCGCCGCGTACGTTTGCGCTTCGTCTCGAAGCCTGCACCTTCGTGCAGTCGCCACCGCCAGCGTTGGCTGTTTCATTTTCGTTTGCCTTGCTCGGGTCATATCCACCTATTTATAACGGCTGGACCACGGGGACGGTGAACTTGATCAGCATTGCCTGAACACTGCCTAACCTCTATTACCATGCACACCGTGCTGTTTCTGATTGCCGGCAAGCTCGACTTCTCGAAGATCAACCCACATGTCCCGTAACCTACTCAAATTTCAAGAGAGCCAGCGAAATTATGTCTCCTTCGCGATAGTCCTCGCCACCCGTAGTAAGTTCGGCTCGTCGTTAGCTCGTTCGCCTACACATGACGCAGACACACTGGCTCTGCCGCTTCAATTTCCTATGCGTCAAGGGCGGGCGCAGCGCCTGGCTGCTGACCTTGCATCCGTCGACGGCCGGGCGCATCTATGCCGCTTACGGCGGCGTCTATATCGCGGTGGCCTTGGTCTCTGGCTGCGGGTAGTGGACGTGCCCGCTGACGCGCTGGGATGTGGCCGGCACCGCGCTGGCGTTAATCCGCGCGCGGTTGCGGCCGGGGTTGGCGTGTCGGCACCGCCCTCAGGCGGCTGGCGCGTCTTCCTTGCGCCAGACGCAGGTGCCCTTGACCGACTTGTCGAGATCGTCGAGCTGGGCCTGGTGCACAGCCAGTTCCTCCTCGCTGGCCACCAGCACCGGCAGTGCCAGCATGGCCAGCGAGACGTGCGCCGTGCCGCTCGCGCCGCCCTCGTCGCCGAGCATGTCGATCACCAGGCTCTCCTGACCACGCGTCATCGCCAGGTAGACTTCGGCGAGCAGTTCCGAGTCGAGAAGCGCGCCGTGCAGCGTGCGGTGCGCGTTGCTGATACCGAACCGGTCGCACAGCGCGTCGAGCGAGGTGCGCTTACCGGGGAACATCTGTTTTGCCTGTACCAGTGTGTCGATCACGCTATCGCAGTGCTGGTTTAGCGGCGGCAGGCCGACGCGTTCGAATTCGGCGTCGATGAAGCCGATGTCGAACGGCGCATTGTGGATGATCAGCTCGGTGCCGCGCACGAAATCGCAGATCGCATTGGCGACCTCGGCGAACTTTGGTTTGTCGCTGAGAAATTCGGTAGTCAGGCCGTGCACAGCGAGCGCACCCGGATCGCTGTCGCGCTCCGGATTCACGTAAAAATGCAGGTTGTTGCCGGTTAGCCAGCGATTTAGCATTTCCACGCAGCTGATTTCGATGATACGGTCGCCGGTGCGTGCGTTCAGGCCGGTGGTTTCGGTATCGAGGATGATCTGACGCATGGGTGTTCTTTAGTATGGCCGGCGTGGGAGCCAGCGGTAAGGGCGAGAAGCGCGGGCCGCTCAAGTCTGCTGCGACAGTGATTCGACGCCGTGGTTGGCGAGCGCATCGGCGCGCTCGTTCTCGGCGTGGCCGGCATGGCCCTTGACCCAGCGCCACTCGATCTTGTGGCCGACCACCAGCTCGTCGAGCCGCTTCCAGAGATCGTCGTTCTTGACCGGCGTCTTCGCCGCGGTCACCCAGCCTTTTTTCTTCCAGCCGTGGATCCATTCGCTGATGCCTTTCTGCACATACTGCGAATCGGTGTGCACGACCACGTGGCAGCGGCGCTTGAGTGCCTCGAGCGCCTTGATCACGGCCAGCAGCTCCATGCGGTTGTTGGTGGTGCTGGCCTCGCCGCCGAACAGCTCCTGCTTCTGGTCGCCGAAGCGCAGCAGCGCGCCCCAGCCGCCGGGGCCGGGATTGCCTTTGCAGGCACCGTCGGTATAAATATCGATCGATTGCAACGTCATGAATACTCTTGATGGGTGTTGGGGGTGGCGGCGGGCGCGAGGCCGGGCGCGCGCACGGGCTTGCGGACCCGGATCGGGCCGACCAGCCGTATCTCGCGCACGCGCTTGACCGCGGTGACCATGTAGACCGCGCCGAAGATCGGCCACCAGCGGTCGCCGGCGGCCTCCATGAAAGCGTAGCGCGCCATCCACTTGTCGGTGGCCAGCGGCGGGCGGTAGCAGCCGAAGCGGCCGCGCTCGATGTCGAAGCCGAGCAGCTTCATCCAGTCCTTGAGGCGGATGAAGGCGATCGGGTCGCGCGCGGCCGGCACGAAGGGCCGGTTAGCAATGCGCCCGACTGACTGCCGGGCACCCCACAGACTCAGGGAGTTGAAGCCGATGATGACCAGCCTGCCTTCTGGCATCAGCACCCGCTCGACCTCGCGCAGCAGGCCGTGCGGGTCGGCGGTGGACTCCAGCGTATGCGGCATCACGATCAGGTCGACGCTCTGCGATTCGAACGGCAGTTCGAGCAGGTCGCACCAGACCGTGCTGCGCCCGGCCGGCGCGTGATGCGGGCCGGGCGGATCGCCCGCCCAGGGATAGCGGAACGGCGCGCTGGCACCGCTGGCCGGGTCCAGCACGAGGCCGCGGCCGGGCATGCGATTCTCGCGCAGCGAATCGAGTTGCGGAATGCCCAGTTGCAAGGCGTGAAAGCCGAACACGTCGGATACCACGCGGTCGAGCTGGGCCTGTTCCCACTCGAGCACGTAGCGGCCGGGCGGCGAGGCGCTCCAGGCGGGCCAGTCTATAATCGGATGGTCTGACATATCGATGAGTGCGCGCCCATGAACGAGCTGGAATACGTGCCGGTATCGGCATTTGAGGACAACTATATCTGGCTCGTGTCGGATGGCAGCGACGCGGTCGCCGTCGATCCGGGCGACGCCGCCCCGGTGCGGCGATATATCGAGGCTCGGGGCTGGCGGCTAGCCGCCATTCTACTCACCCACCACCATGCCGACCACGTCGGCGGTGTGGCAAGCCTGCTCGCGCATGCCGTTGGTGACGGCCCGATACCCGTCTACGGGCCGGCGGACGAGGGCATCGTGCAAGTCAGCACGCCGCTCGCGGGCGGCGCGCGCGGGCGCATCGGCAAGCCCGCGCTCGAGTTCGAGGTGTTCGACGTGCCGGGCCACACGCGCGGCCACATCGCCTATTACCAGGCGGCCGGCGCGGGTCATCCGGCACCCCACCTATTCTGTGGCGACACCCTGTTCTCATGCGGCTGCGGCCGCCTGTTCGAGGGCACGCCGGCTCAAATGCTGGCCTCGCTCGACGCGCTGGCCACGCTGCCCGGAGAGACCCAGGTGCACTGCGCGCATGAGTACACGCTCTCGAACATCCGCTTCGCGCTTGCCTGCGAGCCCGGCAATGCCGCGCTTGCGGCCTGGCGCGACGATGCCTTGGCGCGGCGCGCACGCGGCGAGCCGACCCTGCCGACCACCATCGCGCACGAGCGCGCCGTCAATCCTTTTCTGCGCGCCGACAGCGCCTCGATCGCGGCCACCCTCGAAGCCGAGCTGCACGAGGTGCCGGCTGACCGACTGGCCGTCTTCACCCTGATGCGCGAGTGGAAGAACCGCTTTCGCTGAGCTCGCCGCTCCGCGCGTTCCCGCCTCGCTGCGTCCTACTGCGCCGGTTGTCGGCGCTGGGCGCTCGATCCTGCTGTCTGCCACAACAATTCTGCCTCTGTTGAATTTCGAGTGAGTAGTAAATTGCCCGATTTGCACGTGAGCGACGGTAATAATGCATAGCAAGTTGTTCGAGACGGCTTTGGGTATCAGCGATCCGGGGTTCGTGAGCGGCGTCGATTTCGACGCGTCTGCGAAGCGGTTGACGGTCAACATCGATGTCGTTGCCGGCAATCGCTTCCCGAATCGAGAGATCGCCGGCGGCCATCCCGTGCACGACACCGTTGTCAAGCGCTGCCGGCACTTGAACTTTTTCCAGCGACTGCTTTCTCGAAGTGCGCACGCCCCCCGCCTCAAGCTGCCTGCCGGCCGCGTGGCGCTCGTCGAGCCAGAGTGGGCCTGCAAAAGCCCATGGGCTTCACGCTGCTGTTCGAGGCAATGGTGCTGATGCTCGGCAGATGTTGTTCACCGCAGTCATCGGTACCGTCGGCGAGTCCTAGCATCGGGTGCACGCCATTTGCAAACGCTATATCGAACTCGCGCTCGCCGAGATCGACCTGTTTGACATGACGAGCATTGCCGTCGACGAAACGTCCTACCAGCGCCGACACAACTACCTGACGCTCGTGGCTGATGCGCGCGAAAGCAAAGTCGTGTTCGTGGCCGAGGGCAAGGATGCTGCGACGATCAAAGCGTTCATCAAAGGCGTCAAGACGAACCTGCCGAATGCTCGCATCACCTTCGACAAGTTCCAGGTCGTCGCTCATGTATCGAAAGCCGTGGACCCAATGCGGCGAACCGAGCAGCGAACTGATCCGGAATTCAAGGGATTGCGATGGCCGCTGCTGAAGGATCGTGACCGGCTGACCGCCGCGCAACGCACCGATCTCGATGCCCTGATCGTGTGAACGTTACGACCAAGCGGATCGCCCGCGCGTGGCGCTATCGCGAGCAACTTCGGGAGATTCTCGATCGCAAGCAGATCAACGTCGTCAGCGAAATGCTCGAGCAGTGGTGCGCGAACGTCATGCGCTCGAAGGTCGATCCGATGAAGGATGTCTCCCGCATGATCCACAGTCATTTCGCCGCATCGTCACCTGGACCCAGACGCGTCAGACCAACGGCTTCCTGGAAGCCATCAAAGGACTCTTTCCAGGCCGCCAAGCGAGAGGCACGCGGATACACCAACCTCACGATCATGCGCACCGTGTTGTTTCTGATTGCCGGCAAGCTTGACTTCTTGAAAATCAACCCACATGTCGCGTAATCCACTCAAATTTCAAGAGAGTCACAATAACTCCGAGGCTGATTCGCTCAACTTGAGGGTCGGGTTGGTTGAGATTTTTCGGGGCGATGGTCTTTGTTGCTATACTCTCACCCCCTGAATGGGCTGCCCACATTGTTGGTGGGCGGTCCAGGCTTTCTGCACTTACTCACGCAAGTACGCTCGATGAGCCGCCTCGCGAGACTATCCGCCCCCCGTAGTTCAATGGATAGAACAAGCGCCTCCTAAGCGCTAGATACAGGTTCGATTCCTGTCGGGGGGACCAGCCCTGCCCCAAAACATCCCCAAATTTCACTCAAAATCTCCCGCTCAGGCGAGTCAGACGTGAATCTAGCTCCCTACGTCACCGAGTTAAGGCAATGCTGATCAAGTCCGCCGTCCCCGTGGTCCAACCGTTATAGATCGGTGGATATGACCCGAGCAAGGCAAACGAGAATGAAACAGCCAACGCTGGCGGTGGCGGCTGACGAAGGTGCAGGCTTCGAGACGAAGCGCAAACGTACGCGGCGCGATGCGTTGCTGGACACGATGGAACAGATCGTGCCGTGGGCGACATTGTGTGCGCTGATCGAGCCGTACTACCCGAAACGTGGTAACGGACGCCCGCCGATTGGCCTGGAGCGCATACTGCAGATTCATTTCATTCAGCACGGGTTCAATCTGGCCGACCTTGCCTGCGAGGAAGCGCTGTACGACAGCACGAGTCTGCGCCGCTTCGTGGGCATCGACTTGGACCGTGAAGCGGTGCCGGATGCGACAACGATACTCAAATTCCGACGTCTGCTCGAGAAGCACAAGCTCGGCGAGGCAA
>JAYFSB010000133.1:0-5688 GCA_040946865.1 Burkholderia sp. | reverse complement strand
GTGAACGCCAGATTCGCATTCAGACCATGCTCGCGGGCCAGTTTGGCGACTGAAACACCTGGCTCGCACGCGGCGATGCTATGCGACGCCGGAACTCAGGACTATGGTTCGGGCGTCCTTTGCGGCTACCCGGCTTCTCTGTGTCCATCACTTCGAAAATGATGGACACCACTTTGGCGTCGATCTTTGCTGGCGCCTACGACGGCCATGCCGAGTCGCTTACGAAAGTTGCGGATATGGGAAGCGATGATATCGGCAAAACGCCCTGCCCCGAAACGGGGCAGGCGCGATGACGGCCGGATGGGCTGGGTATCGGCACGACGGCACCGGCCCGGGGGCGGGGCCGATCGCCGGGAGAGGCACCTCAGCACCAGTTTTCGCGACGTTCGAGGCGGCAGCTGGTCGATGCCGGAGACGCAAAAGAGCCGCTGGGTGTCGAGCCAGGCTCGACAAAGGGACGCGGCAGGCGCGGCCCGATCAAAGGCCGCGTTGCGCGCAGGGTTATCAGCAGCGGGGATCGCCGTGACGACCGCGCCTGCACCGCCAGCGCAACCGCCATGCGGCGTATCGCAGCTGAAGCTTCGGGAAGTGCGTATGAACCACGCCAAGCATCAGGTGCAGCAAGGTGGCACCGAGTTCGGCGGAACAGTACGGGTTCATGGTGAACCCCATCGAGAAGGGAATGGAGCGAACTCCATTCGAAGCGTTTTCGCTGATAAATCGCCTAATCGGATTATATTACTTCGCAAAAAGAACGAATCAATCAGGCGAAGCTGCCGAACACGCGATCGAGATCGAGATGCGCGGCAAACGTGTCGGCGAGCCGCTCGATCGATGCCTCGCGCAGGGCCGCCCAGTCGGCCGCCTCCGCCCCGTCCAGCCCGGCCCATTCGAGCAGCGCGGCGCAGGCGCTCGGCGAGTCGAATAGGCCATGCAGGTAGGTGGCCAGGATCTGCCCGTCCTCCGAGACGGCACCGTCTGGCCGTTTGCCTTCCAGCCCGTCTAGCCGCAGCGCCGGCCGCGCAAGTGCCGGGCCGCGCGTCTCGCCCATGTGGATCTCGTAGCCGCTCACGGCCGCCCCTTCTCCCCAACCGAGCCGCCCGCCCACGTTGACGAGCGTCTTCTCTGGCCGCAATTCGGTGTCGTAGTCGAGCAGGCCAAGCCCGGCCACGCGCCCCGGCGGTCCCTCGACGCCCTGCGGATCGTCGAGCGAGCAACCCAGCATCTGCATGCCGCCGCAGATTCCGATCAGCTTGCCACCATAGCGCAGGTGGCGCTTGATCGCGCGATCCCAGCCGTTGGCGCGTAGCCATTCGAGATCGCGCTGCACGCTCTTCGATCCGGGCAGGATCACCAGATCGGCGGCGGGGATCGGGCCGCTCTTCCAGTACGAGAAATCGACGCGCGGATGCGCGCGCAGTGAGTCGTAGTCGGTGTGGTTGCTGATGCGCGGCACGGCCGGCACGACCACCCGCAGCACGCCCGCCGCGCGGTCGCTGGCCTCGGTGCGCGCCAGGCTAGGCAGCATGTCCTCGGCGTCAAGCGCCAGGCCATGCAGGTAGGGCAGCACGCCGAGCACCGGCTTGCCGGTCTGCGCTTCCAGCCAGTCGAGGCCGGGTTTCAGCAAGGCCGGATCGCCGCGGAAGCGGTTGATCACGAAGCCGCGCACGCGCACGCGCTCGCTCGGCGACAGACAGGCCAGCGTACCGAGCAGGTGCGCGAACACGCCGCCGCGATCGATGTCGGCGACCAGCACCACCGGGCAGTCGACATGCTCGGCGAAACCCATGTTGGCAATATCGCCCTCGCGCAGGTTGATCTCGGCGGGGCTGCCGGCACCTTCAACGATCACCGCGTCGTAGCCGCCGCGCAGGCGCGCATAGGACTCCAGCACGGCCTTGAAGGCCACCGGCTTGTAGGCGTGATAGGCGCGCGCATCGAGATTGCCGCGCGCGTAGCCGTGGATGATGACCTGCGCGCCGAGATCGCTGTTCGGCTTGAGCAGCACCGGGTTCAGGTCGGTATGCGCGGGGATGCCGGCCGCGATCGCCTGCAGCGCCTGGGCCCGGCCGATCTCGCCGCCATCGATCGTCACCGCGCTATTGAGCGCCATGTTCTGCGGCTTGAAGGGTGCCACGCGAGCGCCCGCGCACCGCGCCAGGCGGCACAGCCCGGCCACCAGGATGCTCTTGCCGGCATCGGAGGCGGTGCCCTGGATCATCAGCGTGCCGCGCGGCAGCGGCGGGTGTTCGGAAACGGTCATGGTGCGGGCCATCGGGCTATCTGGGGAAGGCCGCATTATCGCGCGCGCCGTTACGCGCGCCGTTACAATCACGCGATGACTTCACACCACCTCACCTTCGTCCTCGGCGGTGCCCGCTCGGGCAAGAGCGCGCATGCCGAACGGCTGGCCGCCGCGAGCGGCCGCGCCGTCACCTATGTCGCGACCGCGCGTGTGGTCGACGACGCCGAATTCGACCGCCGCATCGCCCATCATCGCGCGCGCCGCCAGGCCGGCTGGACCCTGGTCGAGGTGCCCGACACGCTGGCCGAGGCGATCGTCGCGCTCGATGATCCCGCCGCCTGCGTGCTGGTCGACTGCCTGACGCTGTGGCTCGCCGGACTGCTCTGCCCGCCCGATGGCGCGGCTGTCGACGAGGCCACGCTCGCCGCGCGCATGGCGGCGCTGGAAGGCGCGCTGCTCGCCTCGCGAGCGCGCGTGATCGTGGTCAGCAACGAGATCGGCCTAGGCGTGATTCCGCTCGGTGCCGAGACACGTCGCTACGTCGACGAACTGGGCCGGCTCAACCAGCGCATTGCCTCGCTCGCCACTCATGTCACCTTCGTAGTGGCAGGCCTGCCGATGACTGTAAAGGCACCGAGGGAGCCGGCATGCTGATGCTGTCGCTACCGGCGGTAGCGATCCTCGCGGTCGCGGCCTTCCTGGTCGACTGGCGCTTCGGCGAACCGCGCCGCGCCCATCCCCTGATCGCCTTCGGGCACCTGGTCCGGGCCATCGAGGCGCGCCTGAACCACGGCCAGCTGAGCCGGCCGATCGGCGTGGCGGCCTGGTGCCTGGCTGTGCTGCCGCCAGTGCTGGCGGCCCTGCTGCTGCTCGCCCTGCTGCCATGGCCGCTCGCCGCCGCCGTGCATGTCGTCCTGCTATGGTTCGCGCTCGGCGCGAAGAGCCTGGCCGAGCATATCGCGCCGATCGGTGCCGCCCTGGTACGCGGCGATCTCGCCGAGGCCCGCATGCTGACCGCGCGCATCGTCTCGCGCGACACGCGCGAGGCCGATGCCTCGGCGCTGTCGCGCGCGGCGGTCGAATCAGCGCTGGAAAACGGCAACGACGGGATCTTCGGCGCGCTGTTCTGGTTCGCCGTCGCCGGCGGCCCCGGCGCGCTGATGTTTCGGCTCGCCAACACGCTTGACGCGATGTGGGGTTATCGCACCCCGCGCCTACTGAGCTTCGGCTGGGCCGCGGCCCGCATCGACGATGTGCTGAACTGGGTACCGGCGCGGCTCACGGCCGCCAGCTACGCGCTACTCGGCGATACCGCGAATGCCTGGCGCTGCTGGCTCAGCCAGGCGCGCCAGTGGGACAGTCCCAATGCCGGGCCGGTGATGGCTGCCGGTGCCGGCAGCCTCAACGTGGTGCTGGGCGGCCCGGCCGTCTACCACGGCGAACTCGAGACGCGTCCCACGCTCGGTGCCGGTGAACCGGCCGGGCCGGTTCACGTGCGCGCGGCGCTCTCGCTGGTGGCGCGCACCTCGATCCTCTGGCTTGCGCTGATGCTGGCCGGTGCCGCGCTCTGGGTCGCCACGCATCATAGCTGAAGCCTTGGCCTGCCGCCGGCCTCGCGCCATGTCCGTCCCCTTCCCTCGATTCCGCGCGGCGGACGGTCCCGGTCGCTCCGCCCGACCTACTCCATGACCGACTCCGCTCTCCAGTTGCCCGCGATCACACACGGCGGCAATCCGCACGACGCGGCGCAACGCTACGGCATCCCGCTCGCGCGCTGGCTCGATCTCTCGACCGGAATCAACCCGATTGGTTACCCGGTGCCGCCGATGCCGGCCGAAGCCTGGCACCGGCTGCCCGGCGATGAGGCACCGCTGGCCGCGCTGGCCGCACGCTACTACGGCGCACCCGATGCCGCGTACGTACTGACGGTGGCGGGCAGCCAGGCCGCGATCCGCGCGCTGCCTGCGCTGCTCGAACTCGGCATCGCCGGCGTCGCGCCGCTGACCTACAGCGAATACGCGCCGGCCTTCCTGCGTCACGGCCATACGCTGGCGACGCTCGATGCCGACGTGACCCTGCTGCCGCCGTCGATGCGCTACGTAATCGTCGGCAATCCCAACAATCCGACCACCGAGCGCCTCACGCGTGAGCGCCTGCTGGGCTGGCACGCGCAACTGGCCGCGCGCGGTGGCACCTTGATCGTCGACGAGGCCTTCGCCGATACCGGCGGTGAGGACACGCTGGCCGCCGATGCCGGCCGCGACGGCCTATTCGTGCTGCGCTCGATCGGCAAGTTCTTCGGGCTCGCTGGCGTGCGCGCCGGTTTCGTGCTGGCCGCGCCCCTGCCGCTTGCGCGACTGCACGCCGAGCTCGGCACCTGGACCGTCAGCGGCCCGGCGCGGCACGCCGTGTCGGCCGCACTGGCCGACGAAGGCTGGCAACAGGCCACGCGCGAACGCCTGGCCGCCGACGGCGAGCGGCTCGCCGAGCTGCTGCGCCTGCACGGCTTCGCGGTGCGCGCCACCCCGCTGTTCTGCTGGACTGACGATCCGCGCGCCTGGGTTCTGCATGACGTGCTCGCCACGCAAGGCGTATGGACACGCTTCTTCGCGCAGGTACCGAGCCTACGGATCGGCCTGCCCGGCATCGAGGAGGAGTGGTTGCGGCTCGAGGATGCACTCGACCATTACGCGGCTACCGCCGCGTATTACGCAGCAGCGCGCTGATCGATGCGCGCGCAAGCGAAGCTTCATCGAGAGCTCGCGGGTGGGCTGGTCGCGGCGCTGCTTGCCGCGATGCCCGCTTTGCCGGCTGCCACGTCCTCAGGCTCATCGGCAACAGCATCGGCAGCTGCCTCGAACGCCATTACCGCATTACCGTTATCGATGACGCCTGCCGAACCGGCACGCTGCCCGCGCCGGCCAGGCGCGTGATCAGCGTCGCGCCGCACGCCATCGAGCTGCTTTATGCGGCGGGCACTGCCGCCGCGATGGCCGACACTGCTGTTCTACAGCGACTATCCCGAAGCAGCTCACGCGCTGCCGCGTGTCGGCAACAACCGCTTGCTTGACCTGGAGCGCATCGTCTCGCTGAAGCCGGACCTGGTCGTGGTCTGGCGACACGGCAATGCTGACCGGCAGACCGCGCAGCTGGAAGCGTTCGGCATCCCGCTCTGTTTCAGCGAACACCAAACTGCGTTTGGCGGTGGATTCGAAGGGTCGCCCGTTGCGACTGATCGTCACTGAAGGACAGGTCGCCGACATCTCGTGCGCGGCGTAACTGGTCGAGCATCTGCGCACCGGAGCGGTTATCGCAGACAAGGGCTACGATGCTGGCCACTTCGTGCAACGAATTCGGGCCTGCCGCGCAAAGGTCGTGATTCCCCCGCGTTCGAATCGCAAGACAAAACGCCGCTACAACCGTGTGCTCTACCGTACACGCAA
>JAYFSB010000132.1:0-5709 GCA_040946865.1 Burkholderia sp. | reverse complement strand
TGCGCGACGGTGACGTGCTGGCCGTCTGGCGGCTGGATCGGCTTGGCCGCTCGATGCCACACCTGATCGAGACGATTGGCGCGCTGGAAGCGCGCGGCGTCGGCTTCCGGTCGCTGACCGAAAGCATCGACACCACCACGTCTGGCGGGCGGCTTATCTTCCATGTGTTCGGCGCGCTCGGTCAGTTCGAACGCGACCTCATCCGCGAGCGCACCAAGGCCGGATTGACCGCCGCCGCTGCTCGCGGTCGGAAGGGCGGGCGCAAGCCGGTTGTCACCGCCGACAAGTTGCAGCGAGCGCGGGAGCACATCGCCAACGGGCTGAACGTCCGCGAGGCTGCTACACGGCTCAAGGTGAGCAAGACAGCCCTATACGCTGCGTTGCAAGGCGGGAGCGAGCAACGATGAGCCGCAAGCAAAGCAGTGCCTTCGTCACGACCAGAAAGGGCTTTTGCTACCTCACGGTCAAAGTCGGCAGAAGCAACTTCAACATCATGCGGATTCGCAACTACACGCTTGAGCCGCAGGACAAGCGAGACATGCGCCGGCGGTATACCGACTATCTTTTTGACTGGAAGAAAATCGGCCAGCAGCTCGCCGAAAAGAGAGGGGTATGCAGGGTCTACCGCTCCAAGCGTCAAGCTCACCGGAGTACTGAACGCGTCTCAGACCCGTTCGTCATGGTGTCCTATGACACACGGACGCGCACGATCTACGCATCCGATGTAGACAATCCATTGGCGTTGCTAGACGCCGTTCTGCGCATTGAACGCACCCTGAAGAAGTAAAGACTGTAAATCCGAGGTGTTGAACATCAGTCGCAGCACATTTCACAAGTACGCTTCGGCAGCAGGTGCGTGAATGCTATCCTCCGACAAGACAAGGTAAACTGTGAATTAAGGCAATGCAGACACTTGATCAGCATTTCCTTAACAATCGTGATTTGATAGTCCTGCCCGGCTCGATTGATCCTCGGTCGCTTCATCTCGGCGGTAGGCCGAGGGCTAAGGTCGACTGCGATCAGTTTGGTTCCTGCCATCTCGTTTTCACCCGACCCCTGCACCGGGTCGCCGGCTGATCCGCTCCCTTCTTGGCCCCCAGCGTTCCTCGCATATTTTTGTGTGTGAGTTGGCGACGCGAAAGGCCACTAGCACTATCTCTGCCGCTGAAATCTCCCGTGCCATCAACATCGGCGCAGCCTCTTGCGCTAAGAGCAGATTTGTGCGAATATCCAAATTTTTTGTGTTTAAAATAAAATTTGATATTTTATTCGAAAAATTGCTTGATGGCGCGATAAAAATACATAAAATTTCGCCAATTGAAGCCATTATTCGCCGTGAGATAAGAGGCGAGTTGAAGAGCGTCACGTTATCCAGAACGGCGACAGGCAAATACTATGCGTCGATACTCTGTGATGATGGTGCAGAATCCCCCATCAAACCAACGCTGATAAACACTGTAACCGGTCTGGATATGGGGCTTCCACACTATGCCATAAAATCGGACGGCGGTAAGGTAACCAACCCGCGACATCTCATTAATGCCAGTCACAATTTGCGCTGCAAACAGAAAGCCTTTTCACGTAAGAAAAAAGGGAGTTCCAACCGTCGTAAGGCCCGGTTGCAGCTTGCTGCCGTACATGAACGGGTTGCCAATGCCCGTGCCGATTTTCAACACAAGCTCTCTCGTACAATTGTTGACGAAAACCAAGCAGTCATTGTCGAGACATTGAAAACAGCGAACATGATGAAAAACCACAACCTTGCCAGCGTAATCTGCGATGCAGGCTGGGCTGGTTTCATCACCAAACTGGAATACAAAGCAGCAGAAAAAGGCGTTCATCTGGTGAAGCTGGATCAATGGTTCACCAGTTCGAAAACTTGTCATTGCTGCGGTCACAAAATGCCGGAGATGCCGCTAAATAAGCGTATCTGGCAATGCCCTAGCTGTGGTGTTGAACATAACCGAGATATCAATGCGGCGGTCAACATCCAGTGCAAAGGCACACTGGAATTACAGGCGGCGGGATCTCGTCGTTTCTGCCCATGGAGGCCAGCGTAAATCCGTCACAAAGACGGTTGCGGCCTAAGAAGTGTGAAGCCTCGCCGTTTACGGCGGGGAGCAGTCACATACCCATTTCGTGTTCGGATCGTCCACTTCTTCCAAGCCCTCACGAACCTGTTCCCGGAACCATTGGTCATGCGCTGCCGCATCGGCGAGCAGCCGCAACGGCGGCTCGTGCCGAACCGTGACCTGCTCCAGGAGCAGACGGTAAGCCTGCAGGGGCGACAGTCCTTGCTCGGCTAGAATGGCAGCCAAGTCGTTGTGGAGTACCGCAATCCGGGCTTTGATTTCGTCGTCAGTCACGATCAGTACCCCGCTTCCTTCTGGTTCTGGAAAGCCAGCACGTAGACAGCATCATCTGCAGATTCGTGGTGATACAAGGCCACATAGCAGGAATCACCGAATTCGATGACCAGCTCGCGCCACTCCGGTTGTTCGGGAAAAGGACGACCAATGGCGGGGGTCGTTTCCAGCAACATGAATTTCCGCTCGATGGCCTGTGCGGCCCGCCGCGCTGCTCCCGGACTCTTGCCGGCCAGAAAGCGCCGGCAGCGCTCCAATCCTTGGCCTGCGCCTTCCGTGATAATTACGTGTGGCACTCAGGCAATCCCGTTTCGTTGTCCGTGCCCCAGGTGTTCAACCAGGCACGGACTTCTTGCCCGGTCAAATGTCGGCCGGTTTCCTGATAGGCGGTCCAGGATGCCTGCGCTTCCTGCTTGAAACTTTCTCGAGCTTCTTCCCGCTCCACGTACTGCTTGATCGCTTCACGCATGATCCAGTGTGGCGACCGATCACGCAGGCTGGCTAGGTGCTGCACGCGCCCCTTCAGCTCGTCGTCGATTTTGAGTGACGTTGCCATACACCAGCCCTTCATTATCAATTAGTAATACCTAGCGTAGGCTATACTCGATCACCCTCGCTGTCCATGTGTCCATGCATGACATCACGACGGCCGCCGGGGCGGCCGCTTCGGTGAGCCAGTGGCCGGTCGCCCGATCTGACCGGTAAGCTGACTGCGCTGAGCAGCCAGACGGCCAGATTCCGCGCGTATGTCAGCCTGCAGCTCCGGGTTGGTGATCGTGAAGAAGCCATAGCGGGCCGCCAGACGGGCACAGCGGGCCTTGTAAGCCTCGTTGCCGGTCACTTTGGAACGCTCCCCACTTCTCCGCACTGAGCTGCAGAGCGGCCAGAATGGCGGCTTCGTCAGCTGCGTCATGCGCGTCGATCCGGTCGCCACGGTCAACGAATGCGGGCGAAGTCTGGCCGGCCAGGTGGTAGGCCACGCGATCGCCGTGGATCTCGGCCACGAAGTCGCGCAGATCCTTCCGGCGTCGAGTCTCGACTGGATCGACTCGTATATCGCCGACAATCCGAGCCGGGAACTCGTCCGGCTCATGGTCGCGGTAGCGCCACTGGTCGCCGCCTCGCGGTGACAGCTCGCTACTAAGCCATTCTTCATAGCTCGGAAACGGCCGGAAACGCTCCTGGAAGCGCCGGCGCTCGTCGCGCTGCCGCTCTCCTCCTGCATCCGAAGCCGCATGGAAGCCTGATCGGCCGCCAGAACGCTGCGGCGGCTATTCAACAGGTCTCCTTGCCCGCGCCATGTCCTCTCCGTGATTGCGGCCTGCTCGGTGCGGTGTCGCTCGGCCACGTCCTGCCGCTCGAGCTCGTGCTTCCCACGCAAGCGGATTTGCGCGGCGTTCTTGGCTTGATAGTGCGCGCGGCGTGCAGCGATGTACTCGGCCCAGCGCGGCGCAGTGGCCTTGATCGGCGTGGGCAAGGCATCCGCCGGTACGGCCGGCTGGAATTCGCCAAAACGCTTCTGCAGGTCGGCCAGCGTCGCGCCACGATCGGCGCTCGATGCCTTCACTGGCACGTCACCGATCCAGATAACTGTGCCACTGCCCTTGCGCTCGTACCGAAAGCCTTGCGCCTACAGGCCGGCGTGCAGCTCGGCCCAGCTCGAGGCGTCGCGGATGATCGGCGCCGCAGCCTCGATGGCGATGCGCTCGGCGGACTGCTCGCCCGTCCGCACCTCGATATCGCGGCGCTTCTGAGATGGTGCTTTGCGACCGTCAGAAGCTCCCCGAATAGCCTCATCGTTCGCGTTGACCTGGTAGCGGGCGTTCTGCTCGCTCGACCACTCTTGGATGGCTTCGGTTGTGGCGATTGCGCGGTGGCCGGCTTCCTTGTCGAAACCCTTGTTCGGCTTGATGACCTTGAGCGTATCCGGATGCGCCCGGTTCACCGCGATGTGCATATGCATGTTGTCGGTGTTCTGGTGCAACGTATAGCGTCTTCTCGTCAGGTGTGAGCCGCACGGCAATCTTCTCGGTCAGCGCCCCTCCGCGCCTTTCACTGCGAACGGCATAGCCGGTCCTCTCAATAAGGCGCTGCTCGCCGGTCAATGGGTCCAGGGCAACGCCCTGGCAGGATGAGCCGGCGCCTGTGTGAGAAGCGAAGCGCCGAACGGGCACGGCGTCCCTTGGTTGCACTGGAACGAAGTTCCATGTGTCAGACAAGGGACATCCTGCTGCGCGGTGCCGAGGAATACAAGAACATGATGTCCGACATTGCCGCCGATAAGGTCCTTTACGTCGAGTTCAACGACAAGGGCTTGCAGGAGCGGTACGAGCAGCGCCTGGAAGCGATCAAGGCCGGGGGGCCGGGCCTACATGGCCCAGGCCGAGCCGTGCCAAGCCCGCCAAGGGCGGCCGAGGGCGCAGCACCGAGCCGGAACAGGAACGCAGCCAGTAACAGCCGCAGCGCCGGCCGCGCGACACTGGCCGCAGCCTGTAGCGCCCTGCCCTTTTGGCGACACCGCGGCGACCTGGCCATGGCCGCGGCGTCACCATTTTCCACCCATGCTATTCATAGCAAATATGATTTGCTTAAATAATCGTTTAGGTACAATAACGATACATTTTAATTTTAAAAAATGTTCTATATGATAGTTACCGTAGGTAACACCAAGGGCGGCGTGGGGAAGACAACCCTAGGCGTCAATCTGGCAATCGCGCGGGCACTGGCTGGCCGCGATGTTTGGTTGATCGACGCCGACCGCCAAGGGACGGCACAGACCGAAATCAGCATCCGGGCTCGATGCCGGCCATGAGCCTGTGGCATTGCATGCGCGAGCTATCCAGATGGTCCGACCTTGCGCGCCCAAGTCACGCAGCAGCAGAGCAAATTCCAAGACATCATCATTGATGCCGGCGGCCGCGATTCCACAGCCTTGCGCGCGGCACTGGTGCTGTCCGATGTGATCGTGGTTCCGTCCCAGCCCAGGAGCTACGACGTATGGGCGCTGAATTACATAGCCGCCCTTGTCGATGAAGCCCGCAGCGTGCGGGACGGCCTGCGCGCCGTGGCCGACGTTCCGTAGTTTGAATATCTGCCGACCCCCATCCGACGCCGGAAGGCGTTCGCCAATGCGGCCGGCGCTGGCTTGTCCGTTCTGGAACTCAAGCCGAACGACAAGAAGGCAATGGCGGAACTGAATGCACTTATTTCAGAACTGTTTTATTATTAAATTAATTTAAATATTTATTAATATAATATAAAAATCACGCGACCGAAACCCAACCCTCCCAGGCCACGCCAAGCGCGGACACTTTCATATCGGGTGCCCCGGATGCCGAGCAGC
>JAYFSB010000131.1:0-5717 GCA_040946865.1 Burkholderia sp. | reverse complement strand
TTTGCGCTTCGTCTCGAAGCCTGCACCCTCGTCAGCCGCCACCGCCAGCGTTGGCTGTTTCATTCTCGTTTGCCTTGTTCGGGTCATATCCACCGATCTATAACGGCTGGACCGCGGGGACGGTGAACTTGATCAGCATTGCCTAAACACATTTTTTCAAATGTAAACAGACCTTAGGCGTCTTTGCACTTGGACGGGGAGTGGTGCGAAGCAATCTCGCTGGAATGCCTGCCGCGCGCTGCAACCACGGATCGCCGATACCCAAAGCCGGTCTCGAACAACTTGCTATGTATGAATATCGTCGCTCACGTGCAAATTGGGCAAAATTGGGCAATTTACCACCCACTCGAAATTCAACAGAGGCACTTTTTCATGGTGGCCGGTTGCGGCTCTCGCGGGGTTCGCTGGTTGCGCTTCTGACACGCAACATTCTCAGCTAAACCGCTACCGCCTTCTCAAAATTTTGTCTGCGCGCCGTACACCACTTTCGACAATAACTCGGCAGCGTCAAGAAACGTGCGTCGGACGCACGCAACGCCGGGCAAAACGGCATTGCCTGCGTCACTTCGCGACAAGAAAAGGGGAGGTTACGTCTAGATACGTTACACGTTACAAAAGTCGATACAAGGCGTAAAATGCACTCTCTTTAGAGGCCGCAGCAGATGCTCAACGAACTCGAAACCCTATCCCAAAACATTGGCCGCCTGATTGCGCTGAACCAACGCCATCACACGGAACGGCTCACGCTCGAGGAGCAAGTCGCGCAATTGCGCATGCAAGCCGAAGCCGTGCGCATCGAGCTCGAGCAGTTGCGCGACGAACGCAACGGCCTAGTCGCCGAGCGCGACGCGCTGTCCGCGAAGATCGACGATGCGGAGGTCAAGCTCAACGCGATCCTCGAGAAACTGCCGCGTACGCGCCAGGCAGCCGACGGCGACAGCCAGCTCGATCTACTCGACGGCGGCGATGACGCTGACGCGGCCAGCCACGGAGCACATGCATGAGCAGCAAGCAGATCGAAGTCTCGATTCTAGGCCAGGCATATCGACTCGCGTGCTCGCCGGAAACCGAAGCGGCCCTGCTCGAGGCGGTCGCGCGCGTCGACGCCGAGATGTCAAAGATCCGCGCCAACAGCTCGGTGCGCGGCACCGACCGGATCGCAGTGATGGCCGCGCTATCGCTAGCATCGGAGTTGCTTCGCCTGCAACATAGCGTTCGTCACGGCGAGGCATTTCCCGCGGAAGAAATCCGGCGTACAATGTGCCACATGAATAAACAGCTCGGCGCGGTACTGGCACAACACGAGTCGCGGTAAGCAAAGCGGCTCGGCGGAAATGCCGTCGACTGCACCGAAGTAAGCGGTTCATGCGAATCTGTTTCACAAGATCGGATTCACAAGGTTCCCTCAGCTTCCCCGCCTGGTTCGCCAAGGTCATATATTCTTTGAACCAATGCCATGTGCACGGTTGCGGAAATTTATAGCACGGGCGCGCGCGTTACTCTGTCTGATGCACCCGAAGTGCTGCTAACTGCGAGCAATTCTGAACCTCAGGTTCAGGATACCGGCCTAGCGGCCAAGGTGGGGACCTATCCAATGGAGTATTGTTGCATAAGTCCGGTTACGACGTGCTGACCTTTACGCGCCACAGCGTCCGCGCGTGGCTCTGGTATAAGTTCGATTTCCAGCATAGGTTCTCGGTTTTTGCCCAGAAAATGCGCAAGGATACAACCAGCAAGCCATCGAGTCCCAAAGCCAAATACCGTGTCAAGAACTGGACGCAATACAACCAGGGCTTCCGTATGAAGAGGTCCGTGTGGCAAGGGTGAGCGTACGGAAGTTAGTGGTTGTAAACATCGATGTGCTGGGGTTGACTCTCGATTTTTAGCGAAACGAGAGATGCCTTCGATCATGGATGCGTTCGTCGAGTTGTGGGATCCACGGTGCCGTCAATGCCGTTACCCGCTGGACGAGATTGTGCTGATGGCGCTGTGGGAGCGAACCAAACTGGGGTGGCTGCGCAAGTATCTGGCTTACTCGAACGGAATTCCATGGGAGGACAGGTTCAGGCGGGTGTTCAGCGGATTGAGCCCGGTTGCTTTCGAGCTGCTTCTTCATCGCATAGACGGGGGTGTGCCCTGTGTCCAAGCCTCAGCCTCGCGAGCCTGCGAGTCGCGATGGACGGCAAAACGGTGCGCGGCAACGCGGACCCGTAGCGGGCATCCGCTGCATCTGGTCTCTCGGCGTGGCGTTCTGATCAAGGCTTGAGCCTAAGACAGATCGCAATGGACGAGAAGAGCAACGAGATCACTGCGATTCCGTTGCCACTGGAGACACTCGACCTGTTGGGATCGATCGTGACAATCGACGCGATGGGTACGCAGCGCAAGATCACCCAGATGATCGGGTGTACCGGATCCGGTTGTTTAGACACGATCTTGCGATCAGGCAGCAAGTGTCAAGAGCGCTGCCTGACGGGCTTCGATGGAGGACTTGAGGCCCAGTTTTTCGAGACGCCGTTTGCGATTGTATCAATCCTTGAACGCGACGCCGGCAGCACGAACTTCTTCAACGTTTTTGAACAGCCGCCCGTGGATAGTTATGCTTCTGCATGGTCCGATTGAAACGCTCGGCGACGCCGTTGGTCTGCGGCTCGGCAACGAAGGCGTAGCTCGGCGTAATCCCCCAGAACTTAATCTGGGCGCGGAAGTCGTCCGACGTGTACTGCGAGCCGTGATCCATTCGCCGGGACAGTCCGCGGACAGCGTCAGCTTCGACCGATCCGAACTGCTCGTGCCCTCCCTTGGCTGATTGGCTCCAGTGCGGCAAAAGCAGTCCCCCACCTTGGGGATGTGGATGTTCACGCACGCTGCGTCGCAATGATCAACCACCGCAGCGAAGATCCAGACCAGGCCCTCATCGATGGTTTGAACCTTGGCACCATCGGTGCCCACATGAGCAAGCTGTGGGCGACGTTGCTCAACGCCCTGGCACGCTCGGCATAGATCGTCGCGCGCGGGAAATCAAGCGCCTGACACACCCTCAAGCGCCTGACACACCCGCTACAATCCGAAGGGTTTGCCTATCGTGGAGATCGCGTGGCTCATGTCGACGACCTCCGTACGATCAAAGGGCGACGTTCCTGCCGTTCGCGCGCCATGCGCAGAATTTCGTTTCGACCTCCATGGTCAGTTCCCCCACGCGATGCACGGCGTCCTTGAGCTTGACTTCCAGCGAATCGGTCTGGCCTGACTTCAGTCCGGCTTCAATACCAGCAAGGGCAAGCTCACGCCACTGCTCGAGTTCGGCAATCGTTATGCCGACCTCGCGAGAAACGGCGTCAACGGATTCGCCGTGCAACAAACGCAAAACAATGGCGCGTTTGCGCACGATAGACCACCGTTTGAATTCAGAGCGGCGCAGGTAGCGTCTACGGTCGCGCTACGCGTTCCCTCCGTCGCCGCCTGCGCAACCTCATGCATGTCCACTTTCTTCAACATCTCAGACTCCAGTTTGGATGACACGTTTTATCCCAAATACTGTGTCTAGAAACATCGGAGCCGCTATACCCAGATGATCGGTGGCGGACAGCCATTCGTGAATGGTTTACTTCGGTTCAGGCTGGCGGCCTGAGGCCTCCGTACTGGAAGCGCGCCACGCATGACAAAGGGCACGGACGTATCGAAACCCGCGTGGGTCGGGTGAGCGAAGACGTTCAATGGCTCTCGGAGATGGAACAAACACTGGCCGGGTGTCCAGCGGATCGCGATGATGGCGCGCACGCGGCAGATCGGCGATCAGACCACCATGCAGCAGACCTGCCTCATCAGTTCCAGGCCGATGAAGGCCATCGAAATGTCGCGGCTGGTACGCGTACACTGGGGTCGAGAATCAACTCGATTGGGTGCTCGACGTATCGTGGGGCAAAGATGCCCAGCAGACACGCAACAAAGCCGCAGCGCAAAATCTCGCTGAACCTGGCGCGCATGGAGCAACAGCGGCGACCGAAGAGAGTCAGCCCGAAAAACATCCGTAACCTCGCCGTGTGGGACATCGATGGGCGTCAGTCCATTCTCCACCTTGGCCTGTTGAACAAGGGCCTTCATGCGGCAGCCCTATGGCTACTACCGGCGTTCGCTGGCAGAGACCCTGATATCCAGACTCAAGATACTCACGGGTCTGTGCCTGTGGGCTCGCGAAATTGGCTCCCAGTCGACCGCGAAGTGTCAATTCGTGCGGGGGGGGAGGGGCGTGCTCAACCACAGGGTGGCACCCGCCCGCAGTCCGTCCGCATCGTCGGAGATCGAAAACATGGTGGTCACTTCGTCCCTCTGCTCAATTTATGCAACAACGTCATTCAACGGCATCGAACCAGTTTCGATGCCGTTTTCATTTGTGCTTCAAACGGCTCGCGTGCCCCGGATCGGCGATCATGAGGCACGCGAGCCGATCGTCTTCCTGTCTTCACACCCGGTAAGCGGCGTCGCGACGCTGCTCCCGCCGCGCGCGTTCCCTGTTTATTTCTTCCGGCGTACCACCCTTATGCAATTCTGGCTGATGAAATCCGAACCGGACGAGGCGAGCATCGACGATCTCGCCGCCGCGCCGCAACGCACTCTGCCCTGGACAGGCGTGCGCAATTATCAGGCACGCAATTTCATGCGCGACACCATGTGCATCGGCGACAGCGTGCTGTTCTATCACTCGAATTGCCCCGAACCCGGCATCGCTGGCCTGGCTGAAGTCTCGTCGACGCCCTATCCCGATCCGACACAGTTCGATCAGGCCAGCCCCTATCACGACCCGAAGTCGAAACGGGAAGAGCCACGCTGGAGTTTGGTTGACGTGCGCTTCGTGAAGAAGACCGCGCTGGTGCCGCTGGTCGCGCTGCGCAAGCATGAGAAGCTCGCCGAGATGCGCGTACTCGCCAAGGGCAACCGGCTCTCGATCACGCCGGTCACGCGCGCCGAATGGAAGCTCATCACCGAGAAGCTGATGAAGTGAGGCAGGTGCCGGCTTCATCGTTACGCGATCTGTCAGCAAAGGTCGAATCGCGCGCGCGGCACCGGAACTCGGCACGCCTTATAAACGATCGATGCCTCTGTTGCATTTCGAGTGGATGGTAAATTGCCCGATTTGCACGTGAGCGACGGTAATCATGCATAGCAAATTGTTCGAGACGGCTTTGGGTATCAGCGATCCGTGGTTCGTGAACGGCATCGATTTCGACGCGACTGCGAAGCGGTTGACGGTCAACATCGATTTTGTTGCCGGCAGCCGTTTTCCGTATCCAGAGATCGGCGGCGACCATCCCGTGCACGATACCGTTGTCAAGCGCTACCGGCACTTGAACCTGTTTCCAGCACGACTGCTTTCTCCGAAGTGCGCACGCCTCGCATCAAGCTGCCTGACGGCCGCGTGGCGCTCGTCGAGCCCGAGTGGGCCGGCACAAGCTCAAGGGCTTCACCCTGCTGTTTGAGGCAATGGTGCTGATGCCTCGCCCAGCAGATGTCGTTCACCGCAGTCGTCCGTACCGTCGACGAGTCCTGGCATCGGGTGCACGCCATTTGTAAAGGCAATGCTGATCAAGTCCACCGTCCCCGTGGCCCAGCCGTTATAGATAGGTGGATATGATCCGAGCCAGGCAAACGAGAATGAAACAGCCAACGCTGGCGGTGGCGGCTGACGAAGGTGCAGGCTTCGAGACGAAGCGCAAACG
>JAYFSB010000130.1:0-5736 GCA_040946865.1 Burkholderia sp. | reverse complement strand
CGCCAGCGTTTGCTGTTTCATTTTCGTTTGCCTTGCTCGGGTCATATCCACCTATCTATAACGGCTGGACCACGGGGCAGTGAACTTGATCAGCATTGCCTTAATGCGATTGAAGAACCGTTCGACCAGGTTACGTGTACGGTGGAGCACACGGTTGTAGCGGCGTTTTGTCGTGCGATTCGAACGCGGGGGAATCACGACCTTTGCACGGCTGGCCCGAATTCGTTGCACGAAGTGGTCAGCATCGTAGACCTTGTCTGCGATAACCGCTCCGGTGCGCAGTTGCTCGACCAGTTGCGCCGCGCACGAAATGTCGGCGACCTGTCCTTCAGTGACGATCAGTCGCAACGGGCGACCCTTCGAATCTACCGCCAAATGTAGTTTGGTCTCAGTCCGTCTCGGGAACGTCCGAGCGCTTGCGGCCCACTTTTTTAAGGCCCCGGCCCAAATGCTGGTGCGCTCGCACGATCGCCGAATCGATAAAGATGTGCTCGATTTCCGTCTCGTCTGCCAAAGCATTCGTCACCCGCAGCCAGACACCCTGGCTTCGCCAGCGCGAGAAATGGATAATATACCGTATGCCATTCGGCCACGGTCGCCTTCCTTGCCCGGCAGGATAGCTTGGACTTTGTTCCATACTTCGTCGCTCAGTAACGTTCGTACCATCCTGTCTCGTTACGCAAAATACGAAATGTAAACACATTTTTCCAAATGTAAACAGACGCCTAATCAGCGTCGGGTCGCCCGTGCCGGTGCGAGGCGGGCGCGCCGTGCCATCGCGCCTTGCCTGCCTCAGGCCGCCTGCGGCACGCTGCGCTCGTACGCAGCAGGCCGAAGAAGTCGATGCCGAAGGCATGCGGCAAGTAGATCAGCGACAGTCCGCGCAGGCTGTAGTACCAGAACAGCAGCACACGGCTGTCGTAGCGGTCCGACAGCCAGCCCGAGGCGGTGGCGTGCCGACGATCAGGGTTCGAAGATGCCCGTCGCGGCCAGCAGTGAGGCACTCTGCACCTCGCTCATGCCGTAGTCGCTGCACATAGCGATCAGGTGCGGGCCGATATAGCCGTTGGTACTGGCATCGCAGATGAAGAAGCTGAAGAACAGCAGCCAGAAGTCGCGACGGCGCGCGGCGTATCCTCGGGTTCGCCATAGGGGCGCAGCTGCATCTCGGCGGGCCGCTTCGACAGCATAAAGATGAGTCTCTTGAAATTTAAGTGGGTTACACGACATGTCAGTTGATCTTCGAGAAGTCGAGCTTGGCGGCCCGGAAGAGTCGGTTGATCGCTTCCAGCAAGCCGTTGGTCTGGCGCTCTGGATCCAGGCGACGATGCCGTCGAGATGACTGCGGATCATGCGGGCGGCATCCTTCATCGGATCGACCTTCGATCGTATGACGATCGTGCACCACTGCTCGAGCATTTCGCTGACGACGTTGATCTGCTTGCGATCGAGAATCTCCCGAAGTTGCTCGCGATAGTGCCACGCGCGGGCGGTCCCGCTTGGTTGTGACGGTCGCGATCCTTCAGCAGCGGCCATCGCAATCCCTTGAGTTCCAGATCGGGTTGCTGCTCGATTCGCCGCATTGGGTCCACGGCTTTCGACGCATGAGCGACGACGTGGAACTTGTCAAAGGTGATGCGAGCATTCGGCAGGTTCGTCTTGACGCCTTTGATGAACGCGGGCGACATGTCAATGCTAACCGACGTGATCTGCTCGGGCTCTTTCCCATGCTCGCGACGAACGCTTCGATCGTCGCAGCATCCTTGCCTTCGGTCACGAACACGACTTTGCGTTCGAGCGCATCAGCTACGAGCGTTAGGTAGTTGTGTCCGCGCTGGTAGGACGTTTCGTCGACGGCAATGCTCGTCATGTCGGACAGGTCGATCTCGGCGGGTGCGAGTTCGACATAGCGTTTGCAAATAGCGTACACCCGATGCCAGGACTCGCCGACAGTACAGGCGACTGCGGTGAACGACATCTGCTGGGCGAGCATTAGCACCATTGCCTCGAACAGCAGCGTGAAGCCCTTGAGCTTGCCGGCCCACTCGGGCTCGAGACGAGCGCCACACAGCCGTCAGGCAGCTTGATGCGAGGCGTGCGCACTTCGAGAAAGCAAGTCGTGCTGGAAGAAGTTCAAGTGCCAGTAGCGCTTGAACGGTGTCGTGCACGGGATGGCTGCCGGCGATCTCTGGATGTGGGAAGCGACTGCCGGCAACGAAATCGATGTTGACCGTCAATCGCTTCGCAGCCGCGTCGAAATCGATGCCGTTCACGAACCACGGATCGTTGATACCCAAAGTCGTCTCGAACAACTTCTATGCATGACTACCGTCGCTCACGTACAAATCGGGCAATTTACCACCCACTCGAAATTCAATAGAGCCATAAAGATTACCAGCGGAATCACGATCGCCAGGGCCAGCGCTACCGGGCACCAGCCCGCGGCGTGCCACGAACCAGCGGTCCACAAAAGTCGCCGACAGTGTCAGCGCGGCCACGCCCGTGCCCATCACCACCAGCGCAGTGAGGATGGTGAAATGCAGAGGCCGAAGCGCTGCATCGCGGCCGCCGCGAACGGGCCGGTCAGGCCGTACAGCGCGATATTGATCGAGATCGCCGGCGAGACTGTGGCGCGGCTCCAGCCGAATTCGTTGCCGAGCGGCACCATCAGCACGCTCGGCGTGGCACGCGTGCCGGCCACCACACAGCCGTAATGGAAGCACCTGCTGCAATCCAGTTCATCCCAACCACTCCAGTTAGTAAGCGACTCGGCATGGCCGTCGTAGACGCCATGTCGAGCCGCTTACCCAGTTGCGGCCGCGCCAGGCTGAGCAATGCATGCCGGCTTTCTGACCCCGTTGACGGTGCGACTGCGGCGTTACCGCTCGATAACATATCAAGCATTGAATTGAATTCAATTCACCCGCATCAATCGAAATTATTGTTCATGAGCGCAGCTTCCGCCCAACCCGCAAACGCCTCGCGCCTTTCTCCGACGGCCGGCGCGACCGCCCATGCCCAGCGGCCGAGACGCTGTTCTACCGGGAAGGCGTGCGCGCCGTGATCGAGCAGACCGGTGTCAACAAGATGAGCCTGTATCGCCAGTTTGCCTCAAAGGACGAGCTGGCACTCGCCTATCTCGAGTGCAAGAACGAGCACTATTTCGACTGCTTCGACGAAGACGCACGGCAGCTTCCCGACAACCCGAAGGCCCAGCTGCTGAAGTCTGTCGACGAGCTGGCGGTGCGCGCTGCAGCGCTCGACTATCGCGGCTGTCCGTTCATCAACGTGGCCGTTGAGTTTCCCGATCCGAACCATGCCGCGCGTGCCTCAGTGGCCGACAACAAGGCCGAGCTGATGCGCCGGCTGCTGGCGCTCGCGCAGGGCACCGGCGCGAGCCAGACCTATCGAGGCGAGGACAGCCCGATCGGCACCGCGCCGCCCGTGGGGTGCGGATGATGATCGATGATCGAGGCGGCCTGCGCTTGAGTGAGGGCCGCCGGCTCGGCTGGATCGGCGGCTCAATTTGCCGCCCACGCCTATCGCCCTCGCTGCCTGGCCGGCTACAATGCCAGCCTTGCCACCGTCCCCGACCATGAATTCATCCGAAGCCGAGATCTTCGCCGCCACGCGCCACTGGCTCACGCGCGCTGTGATCGGGCTGAACCTGTGCCCGTTCGCGAAAAGCACGCACGTCAAGGGCCAGGTGCGTTACGCGGTCAGCCAGGCGAGCCGTTTCGAAGACGCCTTCGCCGACCTGGAAACCGAACTGCGTGCGCTCGCCGAGGCCGAGTCGATCGACACCACCCTGGTTATCTTTCCGCTCGCCTTCGCCGAGTTCGCCCAATTCAGCGACGCGATCCATTTTGCCGACTAGCTGCCGCGACAGCTGCGGCTCGACGGCATGCTACAGATCGCGAGCTTTCACCCGCGCTACCAACCAATTCGACGGCAGCGAGCCCGAGGACATCGAAAACTACACGAATCACGCGCCCTATCATATCCAGCACCCGCTGTGCGAGGCCAGCATCGATCGCGCGGTCGAGGCGTTTCCAGACGCGGTCGAGATCTACGAGCGCAACCAGACCACGCTGGCTGGAATGGATGACGGAGGGGGCGGCCAGGACGGCCGCCCTGAACTGGGCAACTGAGCGCTGCCCTGTAGGCCGGGCTCAGGTACCGTCGCTGACGGTTTCGCCGGATTGCGGCGCGAAGAAGCGCTGGTTCAGCTCGGCCAGGCCAAACATCTCGAGGATCTCGTTTAGTCGCTCGCTCGGCTTGCGGCGCGGTAGGTTCATGTACTGCGCGATGATCAGCTCGTTCTTCATCGAATGCTTCCAGCCGACCAGCTCGGTGGCGCTGACTTGGTAGCCGTGCGCCTCCAGCTGTAGACAGCGCAGCACATTGGTGATCTGGCTGCCGAACTCGCGTGTATGGATGGGATGCCGCCACATCTCGGCCAGCGCGCTGGCCAGCGACTTACCCTTGTTCCGGCGCAACACGCCGGCAACCTCGGCCTGGCAGCACGGCACCAGCAGGATATGGCGCGCCTCTTTGGCGAGCGCGAAGCGGATCGCGTCGTCGGTGGCGGTATCGCAGGCATGCAGGGCCGTCACGACGTCGACCGTGGCCGGCAGCTTCGGCGAGTCGATCGACTCGGTCACCGACAGTGTCTCGAAGGACATCCCGTCGAAACCGAGCCGCGCGGCCAGCGCGGTGGAGCGCTCGACCAGCTCCTCGCGCGTCTCGATGCCATAGATATGCGAGCCGGCCGCCGAGCGCGCCTTGAAGAACAGGTCGTAGAGGATGAAGCCGAGATAGGACTTGCCGGCACCGTGGTCGACCAGGCTCACGCCGCCGCGCTCGGCGGCGACGCTGTCTAGCATCGGCTCGATGAACTGGTACAAGTGGTAAACCTGTTTAAGCTTGCGGCGGCTGTCCTGATTCATTTTGCCATCGCGCGTCAGGATGTGCAGCTCCTTGAGCAGCTCGACCGATTGCTCGGGGCGGACTTCGTAGGTCTGGTTCGACATGGGGCTGGAACGGCCGAGGCTGCAGGTGAAACCGGCGCGACATCAGCGGGAATGCGGGCTGTACCGGATCCGGTTGTTTAGACACGATTTTGCGATCAGGCGGCAAGTGACAAGAGCGCTGCCTGACGAGCCCCGAGGGGGACTTGAAGCCCAGTTTTTCGAGACACCATTTGTGATTGTATCGATCCTTGAACGCGACGGCAGCAGCACGAACTTCTTCAACGTTTTTGAACAGACGTCCGTGGATAGCCTGCTCCTTCATGGTCCAATTGAAACTCTCGGCGACGCCGTTGGTCTGCGGCTCGGCAACGTAGGCGTAGCTTGGCGTAATCCCCCAGAACTTGATCTGGGCACGGAAGTCGTCTGACGTATACTTGCGAGCCGTGATCCATTCGCAGGGACAGTCCGCGGCCGACGTCAGTTTCGACCGATCCGAACTGCTCGTGCACCACTTGGCTGATTGGCTTCAGTGCGGCAAAGCGGTCGCCCACCTTGGTGACGTGGATGCCCAGGCACGCTGCGTCGCAATGATCGACCGCAGCGAAGATCCAGATCAGGCCCTCATCGATGGTTTAAGGCAACGCTGATCAAGTGTCTGCATTCGTGATGTCGTCAAGCCTGCGAATCGAATCGATCATGAACGAAGTTGTCCTGGTTTGTTGTCGGTCGTCCTGGGTGCCATTCAGATGATCGGCGGGCCCCA
>JAYFSB010000129.1:0-5738 GCA_040946865.1 Burkholderia sp. | reverse complement strand
AATCGCTGGTTCCTCGAAGCGGTGCGGTGGATTGCCCGAACCGGCAGTCCATGGCGCGATCTTCCCGCGGAATTCGGCCGATGGCATACGGTATATATCCGTTTCTCGCGCTGGCGAAGCCAGGGTGTCTGGCCGCGGGTAGCGAATGCTTTGGCAGGCGAGACGGAAATCGAGCACATTCTTATCGATTCGACGATCGTGCGAGCGCACCAGCATTCGGCCGGGGCCTTAAGAAAAGTGGGCCGCAAGCGCTCGGACCTTCCCGAGGCGGACTGAGACCAAACTGCATTTGGCGGTGGATTCGAAGGGTCGCCCGTTGCGACGGATCGTCACTGAAGGACAGGTCTCGCCGACATCTCGTGCGCGGCGCAACTGATCGAGCATCTGCGCACCAGAGCGGTTATCGCAGACAAGGGCTACGATGCTGACCACTTCGTGCAACGAATTCGGGCCAGCCGTGCAAAGGTCGTAATTCCTCCGCGTTCGAATCGCCAGACAAAACGCCGCTACAACCGTGTGCTCTACCATACACGCAACCTGGTCGAACGGTTCTTCAATCGCATTAAGCATTTTCGCCGCGCCTCCATTCGATATGACAAGCTTGTGCCGAGAGCTATCTCGTGTTTGCATCGCTTGCCTGCGTGTTTGGGTGTGTTTGGGTTAGTCGCAAATGTGAACGCTACCTAATATTTTATTTTTATACAGCATTCCACCGCGGACTGCCAAGCGAAATTCCGGTTGTTCGACGATTCGAGCACAGGCCGCGGGCCGGCCGCGATCAGTCGTCAACGGCGATGTTCAGGGTCTCCTTGATCTCCTCCATCAGCACGTAGCTCTTCGATTGCACCGCGCCGGGCAGTTACAGCAGGATGTCGCCAAACAGCTTGCGGTAACCCCTATGCTAGTATAGTTGGGTTGTTGCCCGAATAAGAATAAATAGTATCGTATCTGGAAATCCGGGGCGCAATGAGGACGAAAAGTGGCAAAGTACGGACAGGCTTTCAAGAGAAAGGTGGTTGCAAGGTTGCTGCCGCCGGAGAGCGCGTCGGTTGAAGATGTCGAGCAGGAAACGCGTGTGAAAGGAAACGCGTGTGAACATGGTCACGCTGCATCGCGACTGGACGCTGTGCTCACCACTGCCGCGCTGGACGAGACATCGCGCAGCGCATGGCGCCGCGAGAACTGCGTGTATCCGCAGGAGCTTGCTGCCTGGCGGAACGCGACCCAAGCGTTGGCCGACCCGCAGGACGTGCGTGCTACGCCTGGGCAAACGACGGCAGATCGCCGCCGGATCAAAGAACTCGAGCGCGAAGTACGGCGCAAGGACCGTGCGCTGGCCGAGACGACCGCCTTGTTGATGCTGTCAAAAAAATTCGAGGCAATCTTCCACAAGGGAAAGGACGAATGATCGGTCTCGAAGATCGCCAGATGACTGCCCGAAACATCGAAGCGGCTCATCAGGCCGGTGCCGGTGTACGGTCACGCCTGGCTTTGCGAGACTTGCCGGCATTGACGACGTGCGCACCCTGCAACGCTGGAAGGCCCAGGATGGGCTGCAAACCGGCGACCGCAGGCGGTTCCATCCCAAGCCCAGCGCATGCGCTGGCCGAACCGGAGCGTCAGGCTGCTCGCAATCGCCAACGAACCGCGCTTCGCAGATATGCCGCCTGCGCGGAATGCCGCCTGCGCGGATCGTGCCGGCACTGGTCGACGAAGGCGTCTATCTGGCGAGCGAATCAACCTTCTGTCGAAGGGGGATTGCCGCTGATAGGCAGCGCCCGTTCTGCACGGGGACAACGGCTCTACGCTGAAGGCCACGACGGTGCTGGCGATGCTTCACTGGCTCGGCGTGAAGCCCTCGTATTTGCGTCCGCGCGTCAGCGACGACAACGCGTTCGTCGAATCCCGGTTCCGCACGGCCAAGTACCGTCCCGAGTTCCCGGCGCACGGCTTTGCAGACATTGACGCCTACCGGTTCCGTCGCGCTCAATCCCGAGCGTGATGCCATCGTCAACGAGGTTGGAATCAGGGGTCATACACAGACTCACGTTGCATGACAAAGGCGACAACTACCTTGAAGCGCACCGGTAATCTGCCATCTCGCCAATACGAGCCTTGATCAGGTAGTCGAAATCGCCCGACACCGCCCGACACCAAGTGGCACTCGAGCACCTCGTCGATCTTCATCACCTCGCGGCGGAACTGCTCGAAGATGTTGCTACTCTTGTGATCGAGCGTGATCTCGACGAACACCAGCAGCGCTGTATCCAACTCGGCCAGGTCCTTCATCGCTATGCGGCCGTCCTGTTGCAGCAGTCGCAGGATCCGGCGGTTCAGCTTGCCAGCGCACGTACCGGCTATCGTTGAGTTCTCATGCTGTTTTTTACCTCTGTTGAATTTCGAGTGGGTGGTAAATTGTCTGATTTGCATGTGAGCGACGGTAGTTATGCATAGCAAGTTGTTCGAGACGGCTTTGGATATTAGCGATCCGTGGTTCGTGAACGGCATCGATTTCAACACGGCTGCGAAGTGGTTGACGGTCAACATCGATTTCGGTGCTGGCAGTCGCTTCCCGCATCCAGAGATTGTTGGCGACCAACGTGTGCACGACACCCTCGTCAAGCGCTATCGGCACTTGAACGTCTTCCAGCACGACTGCTACCTCTCGAAGTACGCACACTTCGCATCAAGTTGCCTGATGGCCGCGTGGCACTCCTCGAGCCCGAGTGGGCGGGCAAGCCAAGGGCTTCACGCTGCTATTCGAGGCAATGGTGCTGATGCCCGCCCAGCAGATATCGTTCGCCGCAGTCACCTGTACAGTCGGTGAGTCCTGACATCGGGTGAACGTCATTTGCAAACGCTATGTCGAACTCGCGCTCGCCGAGATCGACCTGTCCGACATGACGAGCATTGCCGTCGACGAAACGTCCTACCAGCGCGGACACAACTACCTGACGCTCGTGGCTGATGCGCTCGAACGCAAAGTCGTGTTTGTGACCGAAGGTAAGGATGCTGCGACGATCGAAGCGTTCGTCGCGCGCCTGCGCGAGCATGGGGTGGAGCCCGAGCAGGTCACGTCGGTCAGCATTGACATGTCACCCGCGTTCATCAAAGGCGTCGAGACGAACCTGCCGAATGCTCGCATCGCCTTCGACAAGTTCCACGTCGTCGCTCATGCGTCGAAAGCTGTGGATCCAATGCGGCGAATCGAGCAGCGAACCGATCCGGAACTCAATGGATTGTGATGGCCGCTGCTACCGGCTGACCGCCGCGCAACGCGCCGATCTCGATGCCCTGAGCTCGTGAACGTCACGACCAAGCGGACCGCCCGCGCGTAGCGCTATCGCGAGCAACTTCGGGAGATTCTCGATCGCAAGCAGATCAACGTCGTCAGCGAAATGCTCGAGCAGTGGTGCACGAACGTCATGCGCTCGCAGGTCGAGCCGATGAAGGACGTCGCCCGCATGATCCGCAGTCATTTCGACGGCATCGTCGCCTGGACCCCAGACGCGTCAGACCAATGACTTCCTGGAAACCATCAACGGACTCTTCCAGGCCGCCAAGCGAAAGGCGCATGGATACACCAACCTCACGACCATGCGCACTGTGCTGTTTCTGATCGCGGGCAAGCTCGACTTCTCGAAGATCAACCCACATATCGCGTAACCCACCCATTTTTCAAGAGAGCTTTTTTCGTCTGGAGTAGCTATGCGTGTGGTGATTTTGGGAAGCGGCGTGGTGGGCGTGACGAGCGCCTATTATCTGGCATGCGCCGACCATGAAGTGACGGTGATCGACCGCGAGGCCGGCCCCGCGGTCGAAACGAGTTTTGCCAACGCGGGCCAGATCTCGCCCGGCTACGCCGCCCCCTGGGCCGCGCCCGGCGTGCCGCTGAAGGCCATCAAGTGGATGTTCGAGAAGCACGCGCCGCTGGCGATCCGCCTCGACGGCACGCGCTTCCAGCTGCAGTGGATGTGGCAGATGCTGCGCAACTGCACCTCTGAGCGTTATGCGGTCAACAAGGGCCGCATGGTACGCTTGGCCAAATACAGCCGCGACTGCTTCCAGGCGCTGCGCGCCGACACCGGCATCGCCTACGAAGGCCGCACCGGTGGCACGCTCCAGCTGTTCCGTACCCAGGCACAATTCGATGGTGCCGCGAAGGACATCGCGGTGCTGCGCGACGCCAACGTGCCGTTCGAACTGCTAACGGCCGACCAGCTAAAGAACGCCGAACCTGCACTCGCCGCCGTCTCGCACAAGCTGACCGGCGGCTTGCGCCTGCTCGGCGACGAAACCGGCGACTGCCAGCTGTTCACCACGCGCCTGGCGGCGATGGCCGAGACGTTCGGCGTGCAGTTCCGCTACAACACGCCGATCGACGCGCTGGCGATCGGCGGCGGCCGGATCGCCGGCGCGCAATGCGGCAGCGAGCTGCTGCGCGGCGATGCCTACGTGGTCGCGCTCGGTTCGTATTCGACGCGCTTCCTGTCGAACATCGTCAAGATCCCAGTCTATCCACTCAAAGGATATTCGATCACGGTGCCGATCGTCGACACGGCAGCCGCGCCGGTGTCGACCGTGCTCGACGAGACCTACAAGATCGCGATCACGCGTTTCGATTCGCGCATCCGTGTGGGCGGCATGGCCGAGATCGCCGGTTTCGACAAGCGCCTGAACCAGGCCCGTCGCGAGACGCTCGAAATGTGCGTCAACGACCTGTTCTCAGGCGGCGGCGATACCTCGAAGGCCAGCTTTTGGACCGGCCTGCGCCCGATGACGCCGGACGGCACGCCGATCGTTTGCCGCACCCCCGTGCCGAACCTGTTCCTGAACACCGGCCACGGTACGCTGGGCTGGACCATGTCCTGCGGCTCGGGCCAGCTGTTGGCCGACCTGATGTCGGGCAAGAAGCCGGCGATCCAGGCCGACGACCTGTCGGTCCATCGCTATCTCGACGACACCGTCGGTAAGCCGCGTCTCGCCTAGGACCTGTTTACATTTGAAAAAATGTGTTTATATCCTGTCTTTTGCGCAACAAAACAGGATGGTACGAACGTTACTGAGCGACGAAATATGGAACAAAGTCCAAGCTATCCTGCCCGGCAAGGCAGGCGACCGTGGTCGAACGGCATCCAACAATCGCTGGTTCCTCGAAGCGGTGCGGTGGATTGCCCGAACCGGCAGTCCATGGCGCGATCTTCCCGCGGAATTCGGCCGATGGCATACGGTATATATCCGTTTCTCGCGCCGGCGAAGCCAGGGTGTCTGGCCGCGGGTGGCGAATGCTTTGGCAGGCGAGACGGAAATCGAGCACATCCTTATCGATTCGACGATCGTGCGAGCGCATCAGCATTCGGCCGGGGGCCTTAAAAAAACGGGCCACAAGCGCTTGGACGTTGAGCACCAAACTGCATTTGGCGGTGGATTCGAAGGGTCGCCCGTTGCGACGGATCGTCACTGAAGGACAGGTTTCGCCGACATCTCGTGCGCGGCGCAACTGATCGAGCATCTGCGCACCGGAGCGGTTATCGCAGACAAGGGCTACAATGCTGATCACTTCGTGCAACGAATTCGGGTCAGCCGTGCAAAGGTCGTGATTCTCCCGCGTTCGAATCGCCAGACAAAACGCTGCTACAACTGTGTCCTCTACCGTACACGCAACCTGGTCGAACGGTTCTTCAATCGCATTAAGGCAATGCTGATCAAGTGTCTGCATTCGTGATGTCGTCAAGCCT
>JAYFSB010000128.1:0-5772 GCA_040946865.1 Burkholderia sp. | reverse complement strand
AGACCGCCAAGGCCCGCATCACCTCCCGGGAGCAGGCCAAGAGCAAAACCAACCACGTACCGAAGGAGGTTACCCACAAGCCCTTCTGATTGGAGGCTTCACCGCACCGATCACACCGATACAATCCTCATCGCCGAAAGGCCTTCTCTCGGCGTCCTTCCCTGGTCAATTTTCAACGAGCACGGGTGGTCAGTTTTCGCCGAGCGCCAACACATAGTTCTGAGTTCCGGCGTCGCATAGCAATCGCCGCGTGCGAGCATGGTCCGAATGCGAATCTGGCATTCACCTGGCGGCACCGGTATCGTGCCGAGCAAAGGTGTCGTAGCCATTTCAAGATGTCGTGGCGCCAGCTAAATAGAAATGTCGTGTTTTCAGGGGTTTCAGGATTTGTTTCTCATGGACTTCGATCACGCAGTGTCGAAGAGCGGATCCTGCTCGAGCAGCAGGCATCGATTGAAGAACACCCCTCCCGTGTCAAAATAGTCGTCACCCGAATAGGATCTGGAAATCTGGGGCGCAATGAGGACGAGAAGTGGCAAAGTACGGACAGGCATTCAAGGACAAGGTGGTTGCAAGGTTGCTGCCGCCGGAGAGCGCGTTGGTTGAAGATGGCCTCTGTTGAATTTCGAGTAAGTGGTAAATTGCCCGATGTGCACGTGAGCGACGGTAATTAGGCATAGCAAGTTATTCGAGAGGACTTTGGGTATCATCGATCTGTGGTTCGTGAACGGCATCGATTTTGACGCGGCTGCGAAGCGGTTGACGGGTCAATATCGATTTCGTTGTCGGCAATCGCTTCCAGCATCCAGAGATCGCCGGCGGCCATCCCGTGCACGATAACGTTGTCAAGCGCTGCCGGCACTTGAACTTCTTCCAGCACGACTGCTTTCTCGAAGTGCGCACGCCTCGCATCAAGCTGCCTGACGGCCGCGCGGCCTCGTCGAGCCCGAGTGGGCCGGCAAGCTCAAGGGCTGCACGCTGCTGTTCGAGGCAATGGTGCTGATGCTCGCCCAGCAGATGTCGTTCACCGCAGTCGCCCGTACCGTCGGCGAGTCCTGGCATCAGGTGAACGCCATTTGCAAACGCTATGTTGAACTCGCGCTCGCCGAGATCGACCTGTCCGACATGACAAGCATTGCCGTCGACGAAACGTCCTACCAGCGCGGAAGCTACCTGAAGCTCGTGACTGATGCGCTCGAACGCAAAGTTGTGTTCGTGACCGAAGGTAAGGATGCTGCGACGATCGAAGCGTTCGTCGCAAGCCTGCGCGAGCATGGGGGAGAGCCAGAGCACAGATCACGTCGGTCAGCATGGACATGTCGCTCGGGTTCATCAAAGGAGCTCTCTTGAAATTTAAGTGGGTTATGCGACATGTGAGTAGCGGTGCGCGTCAAGGTAGTTGTCGCCTCTGTCATGCAACGTGAGCCTGTTTATGACCCCTGATTCCGACCTTGTTGACGGATGGCATCGAGCTCAGGATTGAGCGCGACGGACTCGGTAGGCGTGCAGTTGCGCGTCTGGCCCGACCAGCGCACCGGATGCCGCTGTGCCGATACGCGTTGTGGTACCAATGCACGAAGCGCATCGCCCGTTGCCTGCCGGCGTCCAGGTCTGCAAAGACGTGCGCCGGGAACTCGGGACGGTACTTGGCCATACGGAACAGGGATTCGACAAACGCGTTGTCGTCGCTGACGCGCGGACTCGAATAAGAGGGTTTCACGCCGAGCCAGTGAAGCATCGCCAGCACCATCGTGGCCTTCAAGCATAGAGCCGTGGTCGCCGTGCAGGACGGGGCGCTGCTCGTCAGCGGCAATCCCTTTTCGGCCAACGCCGCCCGCTGAACGACTCGGACGGCATGATCGGCATCGTCGGTGCTGTCACTTCCCAGACGATGATCTTGCGGCTGTAGATGTCCATGATCAGGTACAGGTAGAACCCCATGCCGGCCACGGTGGCCGACAAATACGTCATATCCCAGCACCAGACTTGGCGAACTGCGCTCGCGATGCGCCTGCTCGGCTCGCTGCTGGCTTGGGACGCTTTGGCCCGACCGCGATGAGCGTTCTGACTTTGCGCCCGCAGTAACTCGACAGAAGGTTGATTCGCTCGCCAGATAGACGCTTTCGTCGGCCAGCGCATGCGCCGCTGGCTTGGGATGAACCGCCTGCGGCCGACGGTCGCCGGTTTGCAGCCCATCCCTGGGCCTTCCAGCGTTGCAGGGTGTGCACGCCCGTCCAATGCCGGCAGTCTCGCAAGCGTGGCGCAACCGTACACCGGCCTGATGGGCCGCTTCGATGTTTCGGGCAGTTATCTGGCGATTCCCGAGACCGATCATTCATCCTCTCCCTTGTAGAAGATCGCCTCGAGTTTTTTGACAGCACCAACAAGGCGGTCGTCTCGGTCAGCGCACGGTCCTTGCACCGAACTTCGCGCTCGAGTTCTTTGATCTGGCGGCGATCCATCGTCGTTTGCCCAGGCGTGGCACGCACGTCCTGCGGGTCGGCCAACGCCTGGGTGGCCGCGTCCCGCCAGGCAGCAAGCTCCTACGGATACACGCCGTTCTCGCGGTGCCATACGCTGCGCGATTTCTCGTCCAGCGCGGCAGTGGTGAGCACGGTGTCCAGGCGCGATGCAGCTGTCCAGGCTCGCCCGTGGGCGGGCCTGGACAGCGACTCACTGCGCCAACGCTCCAGCGTGCTCACGTTCACGCGCGTTTCCTGCTTGACATCTTCAACCGACGCGTTCTCCGGCGGCAGCAACCTTGCAACCACCTTGTCCTTGAATGCCTGTCCGTACTTTGCCACTTCTCGTCCTCATTGCGCCTCCGGATTTCCAGATCCTATTCGGGCGACAACTATGCTGACACGGGGACTGGCCGCGCCAGCGAGGTCACGCATGCTGCGGCGCAGCGTGCAGCCGCGCCCCTGCCGCTCACTGGCGATGGTAGATCTCGGTACCGGCCTTGACGAACTCGACCGCCTTGACTTCCATGCCCTTTCTCAGCGCCTCGTTTTCCGATACGCCCTGCTTGGCCGCGAAGTCGCGCACGTCTTGCGTGATCTTCATCGAGCAGAAGTGTGGACCGCACATCGAGCAGAAGTGCGCGACCTTGGCCGAATCCTTGGGCAGGGTCTCGTCGTGGAATTCGCGCGCCTTGTCCGGATCGAGGCCGAGGTTGAACTGGTCCTCCCAGCGGAACTCGAAGCGCGCCTTGGACAGCGCGTTGTCGCGGACCTGCGCGCCTGGATGGCCCTTGGCCAGGTCGGCCGCGTGTGCCGCCAGCTTGTAAGTAATGATGCCTTCCTTGACGTCGTCCTTGTTCGGCAGGCCTAGGTGCTCCTTGGGCGTCACGTAGCACAGCATCGCTGTGCCGAACCAGCCGATCATCGCCGCGCCGATGCCCGAGGTGATGTGGTCGTAGCCTGGCGCGATGTCGGTGGTCAGCGGCCCGAGCGTGTAGAACGGCGCTTCCTTGCACCAGTCGAGCTGCAGGTCCATGTTCTCCTTGATCAGCTGCATCGGCACGTGGCCAGGGCCTTCGATCATTACCTGCACGTCGTGCTTCCAGGCGATCTGGGTGAGCTCGCCGAGCGTCTTGAGCTCGCCGATCTGGGCCTCGTCGTTGGCGTCGTAGATCGAGCCGGGGCGCAGGCCGTCGCCGAGCGAGAAGCTCACGTCGTAGGCCTTCATGATTTCGCAGATGTCCTCGAAGTGCTCGTAGAGGAAGCTTTCCTTGTGATGCGCGAGGCACCATTTGGCTATGATCGAGCCGCCTCGCGAGACAATGCCTGTCATGCGGTTGGCGGTCAGCGGCACGTATTGCAGGCGCACGCCGGCATGGATGGTGAAGTAGTCGACGCCTTGCTCGGCCTGCTCGATCAGCGTGTCGCGGAAGATCTCCCAGGTCAGATCCTCGGCCTTGTCGTTGACCTTCTCCAGCGCCTGGTAAATCGGTACCGTGCCGATCGGTACCGGGCTGTTGCGGATGATCCACTCGCGCGTCTCGTGGATGTGCTTGCCGGTGGACAGGTCCATCACCGTGTCGCCGCCCCAGCGGATCGCCCAGGTCATCTTATCGACTTCCTCGCCAATCGAGGAGGCGACGGCCGAGTTGCCGATGTTGGCGTTGATCTTCACCAGGAAGTTGCGGCCGATGATCATCGGCTCGGATTCCGGGTGGTTAATATTGGCGGGGATGATGGCGCGGCTGCGCGCGACTTCCTCACGCACGAACTCAGGCGTGATCTCGCTCAGCGGGTTCTCGCCGAACGTGGTGGTACCGAAGGCCTGGCCGCGGTGCTGGCGGCCCATCATGGCGGCCAGCTTGGCACCGTTCGGGCTGCTCGCCTTGAGGCTGGCCAGGTATTCAGCGCGGCGCTGGTTCTCGCGGATCGCGATGTATTCCATCTCGGGCGTGACGATGCCCTGGCGCGCGTAGTGCATCTGCGTCACGTTCCTGCCAGTCTGCGCACGGCGTGGCTGGCGGTGCAGGCCGGGGAAGCGCAGTTCGGCGGTGGTCGCGTCGGCGGCGCGCTCGCGGCCGTAGGTGCTGCTCAAGCCGTCCAGCGTCTCGGTGTCGTCGCGCGACTCGATCCAGCCTTGGCGCAGCGCTGGAAGGCCCAAGCGGATATCGATACTGGCTTCCGGGTCGGTATAGGGGCCCGACGTGTCGTAGACGTAGATCGGCGGATTCTTCTCGCCGCCGAAGCTGGTCGGCGTGTCCGCCTGCGTGATCTCGCGCATCGGCACGCGGATGTCGGGCTGCGAGCCCGTCACATAGACCTTGCGGGAATTCGGCAGCAGTGCGATCGCGGCGGCGTCGACACGGGCATCGGCGGACAGGAACTTCAGGTTGGCATTCATGCGGTCATCTCCTGATGTGGGGCGCTAAGCAGGAGACGAGAGAGGGCGGCAGGCCAGGCCAGAGGTACCACGTGTGGCGAGGCCCGTACGCTTCCCTGCGCTGGCATTATCCAGATCAGGTTCAAAGGGTATTTCTCACCCGCGATGCACCGCATTCCGAATGGCGCAACGTAGGACCCCCGCGTTAGCAAGGGCGAACGATACACCCGGACGGCCGAGGTTTCAACCGCTTCGCTTGCCGGACGCGACGCCTGTTTCGCCAGGCAAAGGCCAGCAGGCTTGCCGCACGGGAGCCGCCGGAGATGGCGTTCAACGCGGTGGTGCCTGTCGTTTTACGGCAGATTCGCGTCTGGTTGCGACAAGAGGCGGATGCCGCTGTCGCGCCGAAACGTCAGCACTAAGCTTTTTGCCTCTGTTGAATTTCGAGTGGGTGGTAAAGTGCCCGATTTGTACGTGAGCGACGGTAGTCATGCATAGTAGTTGTTCGAGACGGCTTTGGGTATCAACGATCCGTGGTTCGTGAACGGCATCAATTTCGATACGGCTGCGAAGCGGTTGACGGTCAACATCGATTTCGTTGCCGGCAGTCGCTTCCCGCATCCAAAGATGCGTCGGCGGCCATCTCGTGCACGACACCGTTGTCAAGCGCTGCCGGCACTTGAACTTCTTCCAGCGCGACTGCTTTCTCGAAGTGCGCACGCCTCGCATCAAACTGCCTGACGACCGCGTGGCACTCGTCGAGCCCGAGTGGGCCGGCACAAGCATTAAGGCAATGCTGATCAAGTGTCTGCATTTGTGATGTCGTCAAGCCTGCGAATCGAATCGATCATGAACGAAGTTGTCCTGGTTTGTTGTCGGTCGTCCTGGATGCCATTCAGATGATCGGCGGGCCCCAGGCCTGGTTCTCGC
>JAYFSB010000127.1:0-5772 GCA_040946865.1 Burkholderia sp. | reverse complement strand
ACCCAGGACGACAGAAAACAAACCAGGACAACTTCGTTCATGATCGATTCGCTTCGCAGTCTTGACGACATCACGAACGCAGACACTTGATCAGCATTGCCTTAACTCTTGACTGTGCTTGGCTGGCCTCCGCGCTGGAGGCGAACAGGCTGAATTCTTCGAGGCTGGCCTCGAAATCGGTCTTGCCAAAATCAATGCCGACTAACACTGCGTTGACCAACTTATCGGGTGTCAAGATAAGGTGACTGGCGTAGATCGCCCGCGGCGACGGACGCCGCCGCGGCAATTGGGTTAGGATGAGGATTCCGCGTCCGCGTGGAAATTCACCGGGCGCGCTGGCACAATCGTCGAGATAGCGTGCTTGTAAACCATCTGAGTAACCGTGTTACGGAGCAACACGACGTACTGGTCGAACGATTCGATGTTCCCTTGCAGCTTGATGCCGTTGACGAGATAGATCGACACCGACACATGCTCCTTACGCAGCGCGTTCAAAAACGGGTCTTGTAACAATTGCCCTTTGTTGTTCATGGCGTACTCCATCTTTCTTGCAGGTTGATCTTCTAGATTGGCGGCGAAGAAAAAGAGATCTACCGTCAATCTTTACACTATAGCCGATTTTGCTTCCCCTGCTCCGGGGCCGACCGTTCGGTCTATTCGCCGCGCCTCTTGTCCGCATAGGGGTTCACCGAGGACCGGAACTCTATTCGTAATGGAGTGCCAGTCAGCGCGAAAGTTTCCCGGAAACGATTCTCGAGATAACGCTTGTAGGTTTCGGTGACGGCATCGAGCGCATTGCCGTGGATCACGATCACGGGCGGATTCTGGCCGCCCTGGTGCGCATAGCGCAGCTTCGGGCGCACCGGGCCGCGACGGCGCGGCTGCTGGAACTCGACCGCCTCGATCAGCGCGCGCGTGAGCTTCGGTGTCGGCAGCTTCTTTATGGCGGCGGCATAGGCGTCGTCGACCGAGCGCAGCAGCGGGCCGATGCCGGTCTTCTCGGCCGCCGAGATGAAGTGGAACTTGGCGAATTCGAGGAATTTTAGCTTGCGGGTCAGGTCCACCTTGGTGCGCTCGCGCGTGTGCACGTCGAGCCCATCCCACTTGTTCACGCCCACCACCAGCGCGCGACCCTGCTCCACCACGAAGCCAGCGATGTGCGCATCCTGGTCGGAGATGTCCTGCTGCGCATCCAGCAGAAGAATGACAACGTTGGCGTCGGAGATCGACTGCAGCGTTTTCACCACCGAGAACTTCTCGATCGCCTCGAACACCTTACCGCGGCGGCGCAGGCCGGCCGTGTCGATCAGCGTGTAGGGCTTGCCGTTACGCTCGAAGTCGATGTAGATCGAATCGCGCGTGGTACCCGGCATGTCGAAGACTATCACGCGGTCCTCGCCGATCAGTGTGTTGACGAGCGTCGACTTGCCGACGTTCGACCGGCCCACGATCGCGATTTTCACGCCATGCGCGGCCTTGGTTTCATCGGCTTCCTCTGGCAGGCCGGCGTAGGCGACTTCCAGCGCCTCGTTGATCATGTCTGTCACGCCGTCACCGTGCGCGGCCGAGATCGTGCGCGGGTCACCCATACCGAGTTCGTAGAAGTCGGAGGCCACCGCCGTGTACTTCATCCCCTCGGCCTTGTTGACCACCAGAAAGATCGGCCGGCTGGTCTTGCGTAAATAGTCGGCGATCGACTTGTCCTGCGGCGCGAGCCCGTTGCGGCCGTCGACGATGAACACCACCACATCTGCTTCCTCGACCGCCTGGCGCGTCTGGCGCGCCATTTCATGCAGGATCCCGTCCTTCGCGACCGGCTCGAAGCCACCCGTGTCGACCACCAGGTAGGGACGCGCGCCGGCCCGACCCTCGCCGTAATGGCGATCGCGCGTGAGACCCGGCAGGTCGGCGACGAGGGCGTCACGCGAGCGCGTGAGCCGGTTGAATAGCGTGGATTTCCCCACATTGGGGTGCCCGACGAGGGCAATGACCGGCTTCATTTGATGTCGTCGTCTACAGTATATTATGCAGGAGCGGGAGATCTGCCACGCGCGAGATGCGCTGCAACGCGCGGTTGTGTTGAATGAAAATTAGCACCAATTACGCGCCGCGACGGGGGCTCGCGTGCGACTCGCGCGACGCGTGAACACTGCGGCATGCGCGCCCGAACCGCGCGCCGATCTCATCCGCTGGGGGCATCGGCGGCAATCGCCACGCCCCCAAAAAACATGCGCGGCCCGCGCCATCGGGCACCAGGCCGCGCAATTTCAAACCAATCGGTCAGCGCGGACGGAAGCCATACAGCTCACCGTCCTGCGTCTGTACCACCAGCGTATCGCCGGCCAGCACCGGTGCCGCCGTGATTGCGCTGCCGTCCGTCTTCATGCGCGCGACGAAGGAACCGTCGTCGCGCGACAGGAAGTGGACAAAACCCTTATAGTCGCCGAGCACCAGCGCGTGGCCAAGCAGGTAGGGCACGCCGACATCGCGACTCCTGAGCTTGTCGTTGTGCCAGAGCTGGTTGCCGGTCGACACGTCGTAAGCCGTGATCACCGACCAGTCGTCGCCGCCCGCCACTACGGTATCGTCCTGCGCCACGCCGCTGTGGCTCGAGAAAGCCTTCTCCCAGAGCGGCCGGCCCGAATTCGCGTCGAAGCAGCCGATCTGCCCCTGGAACGTGACGGCGCAGGACAGCGCGCCGACCAGGGTGGGCGGGCCGCTGACGTCATTAACCCGCTCGACCTCGGTCACGCCCTTCGGGAAGGACACGGGCATCTGCCAGAAGGCATCACCCGACTGCAGGTTGATGGCCACCAGGCCGCCGCCGGGGAACCCGGCCAGCACGGCCTGGTCGCCTGCGAAGGTCATGCCGGCCGACACGCGCAGGTTCAGCGGCACCGCCTGGCTGCGGTAGACCCACTTCTGCTCGCCGGTCTGGGCGGCGAAGGCGATCACCTGGCCGTCGATGGTGCGCACGATCACCAGACCGTTGCCGACCAGCGGCGGCGAGAAGATCTCGCCCTGCACGTTGGTCTGCCAGAGCTGCTTGCCGTCCGCGCCGAGCACGAACACACCTCCCTTGAGCGCGCCGACCGCAGTCAGCGTGCCGTCGCTGCCGACGCCGGCCGACAGGTCCGAGCACAGCTTGATGCGCCACACGGTCTGACCGGTCTTGGCATCGATCTTCTCGACCGTGCCGTTGGTGGCCGCGGCGTACAATGCGTCGCCGACCGCGATCGGCGAGAACGAATAGCGCCCCCCCTCGCCGACGCTCGTCTTCCACGCTTGCTGGACACTGAGCACGGACTTGATCTCGGTGAGCGGCGCCGGCACGCGGCGCGTGTCCTTGGTGGTCGAGCAAGACGACAGCGCGAGAATGGCAGCGGCACAGGTGATCGGAAGAGCGTTACGTTTCAGCAAATTCATCGGCGAGCGAAGCTATCTAGCAGGCTGTTGAAAAGCGCCCCGTCATGATGACCAAAGCTATGTTCAGGAGACTTGTACGTGCGATTTTCCGCTGAATTACCGGTTCGCCGCGCAATCTTCGCGCCGTGGCGGCTCACCGCACCGCTCCTTGCGGCACCACCCCTGGCATTCGCGCCATGCGGGTCAGATTGCTCGCAACCATCGTCAGTTTGAAGTGCTTGTCGACGCGCCAAATGCCGCGAAGTGCGACCGTCGATTGCGCTATCGCCAGAACGCTCATCGTTGCGCACGACATGCGGTGTCGCATTGCGAGCGCGGCAAGCGTTCACGAAATCGCGGGTGTCATACGCCTTATCGGCACCGACTGTTTTCGTATAAGTGCCTGGCACGCAATCGAGCAATCGCAACGCGCTGGCCAGCTCGGCGAAACCATCCGCGTAACTGACCACTGCTCCGACCACCAGGCCAGAGCGGTTCTTCATCAGGATGTGCCCGTGGTAGCGCAGGATGGCCAGGCTCTTGTGGCTTGTCTTGAACAATCGCGCCCTCTCCGGGTCAGTAGTCGACTCGTGCGTGGCATGGCTGCGTCGCTTGCCTTTCCAGGCACTGTCGGCGTTGTGGTCACCGTCGGCCCGTCGTCCTGGCCGTCCCGTCGTCCTGGCCGTCCTTGCGGCGGCAACTCTTTGTGACTGGCCCACACCTGAATCAGCATGCCGTCCACAGAGAAATGGTCTCTCAACAGCAAGCCCCGCTTCGCTTATCCGCCAGACTCATGACCTCGGTGAAGAACGCTTCCACGAATTCATGCTCTAGCAGCCGGTCGCGGCGGTTCTTCGAGAACACCGAGTGGTCCCACACGTCGTCCTCGATCGACAGCCAGACAAACCATCAGAGAAGTAGATTGTAGCGCATCTGCTCCATCAGCATGCGCTCGCGGCGCACCGAGTAAAACACCTGGAACAGCAGCGCTCGCATCAGCTTCTTCTGGCACAATCGGGGCACGGCCCCTCGCGTAGATGACGCTGAACAGCCCGTTGAGCCGTTTCAACGCATCATTCACCAGCAACCGGATCGACCGCAACGGGTGATCCGCCGGGACGAAGGCCTCCAGCTTGACTGTCGTGAACAGAAATTTCTGCATCTCATCCATTCCGCGCATCGTTTCCACTGCCAAAGATCATGAACACGATATATATCCATAACGCCCGTCCCTCAAATCCCATTTACACCACGGGATCTAAATTGACTCTCTTGAAAAATGAGTGGGTTACGGGACATGTGGGTTGATCTTCGAGAAGTCGAGCCTGCCGGCGATCAGAAACAGCATGGTCGTGAGGTTGGTGTATTCCCTCCCCCCGTGCGCCTTTCGCTTGACGGCCTGGAAGAGGCTGTTGAAGGCTTCCAGGAAGCCATTATTTGGTCTACGGCTTTCGACGCATGAGCGACGACGTGGAACTCGTCGAAGGTGATGTGAGCATTCAGCAGGTTCGTCTCGACGTCTTTGATGAATGCGGGCGACATGTCAATGCTGACCGACGTGATTTGCTCCGGTTCTCCCCCATGCTCGCACAGGCTTGCGACGAACGCTTCGATCGTCGCAGCATCCTTGCCTTCGATCACGAACAGGACTTTGCATTCGAACGCATCAGCCACAAGCGTCAGGTAGTTGTGTCGGCGCTGGTAGGACGTTTCGTCGACGGCAATGCTCGTCATGTAGGACAGGTCGATCTCGGCGAGCGCGAGTTCGACATAGCGTTTGCAAATGACGTTCACCCGATGCCAGGACTCGCCGACGGTACAGGCAACTGCGGTGAACGACATCTAGTGGGCGAGCATCAGCACCATTGCCTCGAACAGCAGTGTGAAGCCCTTGAACTTTGCTGGCCCACTCGGGCTCGACGAGCGCCACGCGGCCGTCAGGCAGCTTGATGCGAGGCGTGCGCACTTCGAGAAAGCAGTCGTGCTGGAAGAAGTTCAAGTGCCGGTAGCGCTTGACAACGGTGTCGTGCACGGGATGGCCGCCGGCGATCTCTAGATGCGGGAAGCGACTGCCGGCAACGAAATCGATATTGACTGACCGTCAACCGCTTCGCAGTCGCGTCGAAATCGATGCCGTTCACGAACCACGGATCGCTGATACCCCAAGCCGTCTCGAACAACTTGCTATGCATGACTACCGTCGCTCACGTGCAAATCAGGCAATTTACCACCCACTTGAAATTCAACAGAGGCTCTAAAATTCAACAACCTGCTAGCGTTCCGTTCTATTGTTAAGGCAATGCTGATCAAGTTCACCGTCCCCGTGGTCCAGCCGTTATAGATAGGTGGATATGACCCGAGCAAGGC
>JAYFSB010000126.1:0-5926 GCA_040946865.1 Burkholderia sp. | reverse complement strand
ACATCGTCGAGACCGGCAACGAGTCCTATCGGTTCCGGCATAGCAGCCAGACCGCCAAGGCCCGCATCACCTCCCGGAAGCAGGCCAAGAGCAAAACCAACCACGTACCGAAGGAGGTTACCCACGAGCCCTTCTGATTGGGTGCTTCACCGCACCGATCACACCGATACAATCCTCATCGCCGAGGGGCCTCCTCTCGGCATCCTTCCCTGGTCAATTTTCAACGAGCACGGGTGGTCAGTTTTCGCCGAGCGCCAACACAACCCAAGTGTTGTCTTGATCTTGAAGAGTCGTGGACTGCTCCATAAATGGAAAAGCCGCTTTGATGGTGTCCCGATCAAGCGGCTTTTCCGAGAAAAAATCGAAATCGACTGAATCACGATGCTCCAGCCGAAGCGCAATTGCGGTGCCGCCATACAACGTGAAGCCGAGATTCGGGGCATTTTTGAGTTCTGGCCACAGGCGCTTTTGGACTGGGGGCAGTATGTCCATGCAAGGCTTGAACTTGCCGGTCATGCAAACCGCCGTACAGGCAAGGCCGGAACATGATCCACGCTCGACAGGTCGGTCAAATCGGTAGTGCCAGCGCTCATTGAACTGACCGGCCTCTGCGTGCGTCAGAACATTGCGAAGCCCCTCGTCACCTTACTTGACCTTACTTGAGAGACAAGTATCTGAACGTCAGCGTAGTCGCCGATGTTCATGACTTGGGCAATCCCATGCTCAGGCATGACCACCGCTTCTTCTAGCGTTTTCCACCAGATGTACTTGCTGGCAAGCGGCTTCAACGACCCCTGACTAATCATGGATCATGATGGCATCTCTTCAACACACTTTTACGAATATCCCGAAAATGATGGACATCACTTTGGCGGCGATCTTCGCTGGCGTCTACGACGGCCATGCCGAGTCGCTTACTGTCAATGCTGACCGACGTGATCTGGCTCTGGCTCCCCCCATGCTCGCGCAGGCTCACGACGAACGCTTTGATCGTCGCAGCATCCTTGCCTTCAGTCACGAACAGGACTTTGCGTTCGAGCGCATCAGCCACGAGCATCAGGTAGTTGTGTCCGCGTTGGTAGGACGTTTCGTCGACGGCAATGCTTGTCATGTCGGACAGGTCGATCTCGGCGAGCGCGAGTTTGACATAGCGTTTGCAAATGGCGTTCACCCGATGCCAGGACTCGCCGACGGTACGGGCGACTGCGGTGAACGACATCTGCTGGGCGAGCATCAGCACCATTGCCTCGAATAGCAGCGTGAAGCCCTTAAGCTTTGCCGGCCCACTCGGGCTCGACGAGCACCCACGCGGCCTTCAGGCAGCTTGATGCGAGGCGTGCCGCACTTCGAGAAAGCAGTCGTGCTGGAAAAAGTTCAAGTACCGGCAACGAAATCGATGTTGACCGTCAACTGCTTCGCAGCCGCGTCGAAATCGATACCGTTCACGAACCACGGATCGCTGATACCCAAAGCCGTCTCGAACAACTTGCGATGCATGACTACCGTCGCTCACGTGCAAATCGGGTAATTTACCACCCACTCGAAATTTAACAGAGGCTTAAAGGCGTCGAGATGAACCTGCCGAATGCTCGCATCACCTTCGACAAGTTTCACACCGTCGCTCATGCGCCGAAAGCCGTGGATCCAATGCGGCGAATCGAGCAGCGAACTGATCTGGAACTCAAGGGATTGCGATGGCCGCTGCTGAAGGATCGCGACCGGCTGACCGCCGCGTAATGCGCTAATCTCGATGCCCTGATCGAACGTCACGAGCAAGTGGACCGCCCGCGCGTGGCGCTATTGTGAGCAACTTCGGGGGATTCTCGATCGCAAGCAGATCAACGTCGTCAGCGAAATGCTCGAGCAGCGGTGTGAGAGTGTCATGCGCTCGGAGGTCGATCTGATGAAGGACGTCGCCCGCACATGATCCGCAGTCATGTCGACGGCATCGTCGCCTGGACCCAGACGCGTCAGACCAACGGTTTCCTGGAAGCCATCAACGGACTCTTCCAGGCCGCCAAGCGAAAGGTGCGCGGATACACCAAACCTCACGACCATGCGCACCGTGCTGTTTCTGATCGCCGGCAAACTCGACTTCTCGAAGATCATCAACCCACATGTCCTATAACCCACTCAAATTTCAAGATACCCAAAAACGTTGAAGAAGTTCGTGCTGCCGCCGTCGCGTTCAAGCGATCGATACAATCGCGAATGGCGTCTCGAAAAACTGGGCTTTAAGTTCCCCCTCGAAGCCCGTCAGGCAGCGCTCTTGCCACTTGCCACCTGATCGCAAAATCGTGTCTAAACAACCGGATCCGGTACACAGCTAAACCGCCACCGCCTTCTCAAAATTCCGTCTGCCCGCTTTACACCACTTTCGACAATGACTCAAGAGTCGCTTATGGTGCCGCTGGATACGGCGGTGCGGTATAATTTCCTGGGTTTTCCGAAGCCCGGCGGATCACGCTGCACGGGTACGTGCGTGCTACGCGCGCGTGGAGGCATGCGCCGGCGCGTTCGCGGCGATCGTCGGGCAGGCTGCACGGCATTCCGCGCAGCCGGCATGCGCGGCCGAGCCCCGTTTCCGCCACGGCAGCGTCCGGCCGTCGGCCCATCCCCTGGGACCCTTCATGGCAGAAACACCCCCGACCGAATTCTTCATTCAAGGCATCACGAAAAAAGGGAAGACGTTTCGCCCCAGCGACTGGTCGGAACGGCTTGCCGGCGTGATGGCCCAGTTCGGACCGGGTGCCAGCGGGCGCAATGCCTATATGAAGTATTCGCTGTACGTGCGCCCGACCATCGTCGGCGGCATTAAATGCGTGATCGTTGATGCGCGCCTGCGCGAGCTCGAACCAATGGCCTTCGATTTCGTGATGAATTTCGCGCGCGACAACGAGTTGGTCGTCACCGAAGCCTGCGCACTGCACCTCGGCAAGCACGATAAGGCCTGAACGCCGGCGGCGTAAAAACCATAATCGCGGGGATAGGGGCGGGCCTCGCGGCTTGCCCCCTCCCACACTACCGTGCGTACAGGTCCGTACACGGGGCGGTTCGGATCGATTACCCGACCTGGCCAACCGATGGAAGTCCAAGCAATCGGAAGGGCGGTTTCAAGGTAAGCGACTCGGCATGGCCGTCGTAGACGCCATGCAAAGATCGACGCCAAAGTGGTGTCCATCATTTTCGAAATGATGGACACCACTTTGTTAGACACAGAGACGCCGGGTAGTCGCAAAGGACGCCCGAACCATAGTCCTGAGTTCCGGGGTCGCATAGCAATCGCTCGCATGCGAGCCAGGTGTTTCAGTCGACAAACTGACCCGTGAGCATGGTCTGAATGCGAAGCTGGCTTCACCTGGCGGCACCGGGTATCGTGCCAAGCAAAGGGCGTCAGAGTCAACGCTGCTGCCAGTGACGGTCGTGAGCGATATGAGGACGGAGGTCATCGCAGCGCCACCAATTAAACCGGAGATCGCGAAACCGGCCGTACCTACCCGTTGGCACGATTGAAGTCCGGATCGAACGAGCGGTGGTCAAGGTCGATGGCGTTGCCGACCCCGATATGCTGCGAACCGTATTGCAGAGTCTGCGATCATGATCTCTTTGCCTACCGGTACACGTATCTGGCTTGCGGCGGGCGTCACCGATAGGCGTTTCGGATTCCAGTGACTGGCTGCGAAAATACAGACAACGCTCGAAGAAAATCCGCTGGGTGACTCCTATTCATCTTCCATGGGTGCCGCGGCGATCTCGTCAAGATGCTGTGGACCACTGATGACGGGCTTGGGCTGCTTGCAAAGCGATCTGACGAGCGCTCAGTTGTCGATGTTGCTCGAGGGCATCGATTGGCGACAGCCTCGGCGCACCGTCGCGCTGTCGATGTTGTAACCCATGCGCAAGGCTTGTCAACTGCGACGCATGTCCGATCATGCGCCACTTTCTGATACCGTTGCCGAGTTCCATGCCCTGGTGCTCGAGCAGCAGGCATCGATCGAAGAACAACAAGCCTCGTTCGAGAAAATGGTGCAGGAGCTTGCTGCGCGTGATCAGGAGATCGAACGCCTGAAGGCGCTAATCGACAAACTCAAACGCATGCACTTCGGTCGCAAGCCCGAGCAACTCGATCGCCAGATCGAGAACCTCGAAACCCGGCTCGAGGAGCTGACGGCTGGGCGCGGCGCTGTCAATGCAGCGCATGCGAAGACGGACAAGGACAAGGCCGCGAGCAGCAAGGAACCGCGTCCCGCGGGCACCACTGCCGCCGCACCTGCTGTGTGAAAAGATCGTGCTCGAACCTGATCCGGCCTGCCCGAGCTGCGGCCACATCGAATGACCACCGATGCCAGGCCTGCCGATCGAGCGCAGCACTGCCCATCCCAGCGCGCTCGCCGATATCGTCGTGTCGAAGTTCGCGGATCATCAACCGCTGTATCGGCAAGCGGAGATCGCTGCGCGCAACGGCGTGACGCTTGATCGTGCCAGCATGGGCTGCTGGGTCGGCCAGATCGCCGTGCTTTGCAAACCGCTGATCGAAGCGATCCAGCGCTACACGTTGCGTCCCGGCAAATTGCACACTGACGATATGCCGGTCGCCGTGCTTGCGCCAGGCAACGGGAAAACCCTGACTGGTCGGTTCTGGGTCTACGCACGCGACAATCGCCGCTCGGGCTCGACTGAACCGGCTGCCGTATGTTCGACTTCTCGTCGGACCGCAAAAAAGGCGTCCACCCTCAAACCCGGCTCGCGGCATTCTGCAGGCAGATGCCTACACCGGCTTCGATCAACTGTACGCGAGTGGCGATATTCATGAGGCAGCGTGCTGGGATCATGCCCGGCGGAAGGACTACGACATCCACGCGAACACGCCGAGCTCGGACACCCAGACATTGCTCGAGATAATTGGCAAGCGCTACGGCATCGAGGCCGATATCCGGGGTAAGAGCCACCCGATGAGCGCCTGCGCGGCGCGTACGACCGGGAAAAGCCAAGCCGCTGCTCGCCACATTCGAGGCAACGATCAGGGAGAAGCTCGCGCCGCTGTCGACCAAGTCCACGCTCGTCAAAGCAATCCACTACTCGTTGAACCACTGGGCCGCGCTCGTGTTCTACTGCGAGGGATGGCCGGGCCGAGATTAGCAACGCGCTTGCTACGCTGGGTCGCGCTCGGACGCAAGCATTACCTGTTCGTTGGCTTCGGCACCGGAGGCGAGCGGGCTGCTGCAATGTACAGCCTGATCGGGACGTGCAAGCCCAACGGCATCAATCCGCGCGCCTATCTGAAATACGTCCTGACCCACATCGCTAATCACATCATCACCCGCATCGACAAGCTGCTGCCCTGGAACGGCGCGGACAAGCTGAAGCCGGCCGCCATTCCTCCGTCCACTACCTGATTGCCGACTAGATCCAGATAAGATCCAGATAAATCGGGCCCACGATCCCTGATCGTGGGCCCGATCTCACGTGATCCATACGAATTCCACGTGCTCATCATCTTGCCTCACGCGCATGCGAATGGGGGACCGGCCTTGCCGAGTCGCTTACGTCCCTGGAATTTGAAACGCATATCGGGTCGACAACGCCGTCGACCTTGACCACCGCTCGTCCGATCCGGACTTCAATCGTGCCAACGGGTAGGTACGGCCGGTTTCGCGATCTCCGGTTTGATTGGTGGCGCTGCGATGACCCTCCGGCCTCATATCGCTCACGACCGTCACTGGCAGCAGCGTTGTCTCTGACGCCCTTTGCTCGGTACGATACCGGTGCCGCCAGGTGAACGCCAGATTCGCATTCAGACCATGCTCGCGGGCCAGCAGTTTGGCGACTGAAACACCTGGCTCGTACCTGGCGATTGCTATACGACGCCGGAACTCAGGACTATGGTTCAGGCGTCCTTTGCGACTACCCGGCTTCTCTGTGTCTA
>JAYFSB010000125.1:0-5953 GCA_040946865.1 Burkholderia sp. | reverse complement strand
AAAAAAGAGCGAGGCAAACGCTGCCGCGCACGGAGATGCCTCGATTCCTACCTCGGTGCCTGGATCAGTCGCGCAGCAGGAAACCGCCAGGCGGTTCGTCGAGCGTGCTGGCACCCGACTCGACTTCGGAACAGACCTGCGAAGCGTCGAACGGCTGGGAGCCGATCACGTGGGGATAGCACGTTGCCCGCAAGGCGCGCACCTTGTTGCTGTCGGGCCGCTGCGCCGGCCGGCGCAAGAAGTGCGACAGTTCCGTCAACGCCAACTGATACACATCCCGCTTGAACTCAATCACCGCGTCGAGCGGCACCCAGTACTCGTTCCAACGCCATGCATCGAACTCCGGGTGGTCGGTGGCACGCAGACAAATGTCGCAGTCGCGTCCGACCATCCGCAGCAGAAACCAGATCTGCTTCTGTCCGCGATAATGCTCGCGGACCTCGCGCTTGATGAACTTGTCAGGCACCTCGTAACGTAACCAGTTGCGCGTGCGGCCGATGATCTTGATGTGCTCAGGAAGCAGGCCGGTTTCTTCATGCAGTTCCCGGAACATCGCCTGCATCGGGGTCTCACCATACTTGATGCCCCCTTGTGGAAATTGCCAGGAATGCTCCCGAAGTCGTTTGCCCCAAAACACCTCATTGCGCGCGTTTAGCAGGATGATGCCGATGTTCGAGCGAAAGCCTTCACGATCCAGCATACAACCACCTTCGAATCCTGTAAAATTGCTTTGATTATAAACAGATAGTGGGTGCCATGCACCGCAACGGACCGAATCTCGGCGAGCTGCGTCAGCTACACTGTCCCAGATTAGTCTGCTAAGTCATCTGCTGTGCCGCGAGCGCCTGCTGCTTGCTCATCGCACATGGTCATTCACTCCCCATTTCGCCTTTTTCTGACGGCCAGATTGAGCCGCCGTTTCTGGAACTGTTTGCATGAAAGCCTCCTGTTTCTTTATCGGCACCCTGAAGGAAGCTCCCGCCGACGCCGAGATCATCAGCCACAAACTGATGGTGCGCGCTGGCATGATTCGCCGCGTCGCCGGCGGCATCTACAACTATCTGCCAGTCGGCCTACGCTCGATTCGCAAGGTCGAGGCGATCGTGCGCGAGGAGATGAGCCGGACGGGCGCGATCGAGCTGCTGATGTCGATGGTGCAGCCGGCCGAGCTCTGGCAGGAATCAGGGCGCTGGGTGCAGTACGGCCCCGAGCTGCTGCGCATCAAGGACCACAAGGACAACGACTTCGTGATCGGGCCAACGCACGAGGAAGTGGTTACCGATATCGCGCGCAACCAGATCAAGAGCTACCGGCAGATGCCGGTAAACTTTTACCAGATCCAGACCAAGTTCCGCGACGAGATCCGTCCGCGCTTCGGCGTGATGCGCGGGCGCGAATTCATCATGAAGGACGCCTATTCCTTCGACAAGGACCAGGCCGGCCTCAAGGAGTCGTATCGCAAGATGTACGACGCCTATGTGCGCGTATTCACGCGCATCGGTCTGGAGTTCCGCGCGGTGGCGGCCGACAATGGCTCGATCGGCGGCAGCGGTTCGCATGAGTTCCACGTGATTGCCGACACCGGCGAGGACGCGATCGCCTACTGCCCAAGTTCGGACTTCGCCGCCAACGTCGAGGCCGTCGCGGCGCTGCCGCTGATTGCCAGCCGCGCTGCGGTGCCGGCCGAGGCGCTGGCCAAGGTCGCCACGCCCGGCAAGGCCAAGTGCGAGGCGGTCGCCGAGCTGCTCGACATTCCGCTCGCGCGCACTATCAAGTCGATCATCGTCGCCACCGAGAACGAGGGTGCCGAGCCCACCATCTGGCTGTTGATGCTGCGTGGCGACCACGATCTCAACGAGATCAAGGCCTCCAAGTTGCCGGGCCTGGCCGGCTACCGGATGGCGACTGAGGCCGAGATCGTCGAATGGTTCGGCACACCGCCGGGCTACCTCGGCCCGATCGGCACGAAGAAGCCGGTCAAAGTGATCGCCGATTGCACGGTCGCCAACATGAGCGATTTCGTGGTCGGTGCCAACGAGGTCGATTACCACATCGCCGGCGTGAACTGGGGCCGCGACCTGCCGGAACCGGAAGTCGCCGATCTGCGCAACGTCCAGAAGGGCGATCCTTCGCCGGACGGCAAGGGCGTGCTCGATATCTGCCGCGGCATCGAGGTCGGCCACGTGTTCCAGCTCGGCACCAAGTATTCTAAGGCGATGGGCTCGATCTTCCTCGACGAGGGCGGCAAGTCCCAGCCGATGGAGATGGGCTGCTACGGGATCGGCATCACGCGGATCCTCGGTGCTGCGATCGAGCAGAACTTCGACGACAAGGGCATCATCTGGCCTGAATCGATTGCCCCGTTCGAGGTGGTGCTCTGCCCGATGGGCTATGACCGCAGCGAGGCGGTGCGCAATGCCGCTGACCAGCTCCACGCGGACCTGCTCGCGGCCGGCATCGACGTAATCCTCGACGACCGCGGCGAGCGCCCGGGCGTGATGTTCGCCGACTGGGAACTGATCGGCGTGCCGCATCGCCTGGTGATCGGCGAGCGCGGCCTGAAGGACGGCAAGATCGAGTACCAAGGCCGCCGCGATACCGAGGCCAGCCAGCTGCCGGCCGAAGGGGCCGCCCTGATTGTCATCGAGAAGGTCCGCGAAGCGCTCGCGCGCTGAAGCGTCGTCTGCGCCGTCGCGGCGCGCAGCCAGAGTCAAACATGGAATACAATTTCGCGTCCGCGACGGTGCTTCTGATCCTGATCACGGATCCGCTCGGCAATATCCCGCTCTTCATCGCCGCGCTGCGTCATGTGCCGGATCCGCGCCGCGTGCGCGTGATCCTGCGCGAGATCGCGATCGCCTTCACCATCCTGCTGTTGTTTATGGTGGTCGGCGACCGCTTCCTGCGGATGATGAGCCTCACCGACCTGTCCTTGCGGATCGGCGGCGGAATCGTGCTGTTCTTGCTCGCGCTGCGGATGATCTTCCCGCATCCGGACGGCCCATTCGGCAACGATCCACGCAGTGCCGAGCCCTTCATCGTGCCGCTCGCGATTCCGGCCCTGGCCGGTCCCTCGGCGCTGGCCACCGTGATGTTGCTGACCTCGCAGGCACCCGGCAAGACCATGGAGTGGGTCGGCGCGCTGACGGTGACGATGCTGGTCTGCGCGATCGTGCTGGTGCTGGCCGAGCGGATTCAGCGCTGGCTCGGCGAGCGTACCGTGATGGCCTTCGAGCGCCTAATGGGGCTAGTGCTGGTGACGATCTCGGTGGAGATGATCCTGGCCGGCCTCCGCGCCTTCGTGCACCAGCTGTAGATCGAGCGCGAAGCGCGTCGCGGTTGTGCCCCCAAAGGAAAACCGACTCGCGTGAAAACGCAAACCGGTTCATTTTGCGGCGGGAGGCGGTCTGCCGGCCGCTCAAAACCGGGCGGTCAGCGCGCGGATCGTCGTAAAGCGCGAATTTCTCCGCACATAGCTGTGGCGGCTCCGATTTTTCAACCTCTAAGCCCCCAGTTTGGATGACACGTTTTACCCCAAATCTGTGTCTAAAAAAACCGGAGCCGCCACAAACGAGGCTTGTTGTTCTTCGATCGATGCCTGCTGCTCGAGCACCAGGGCATGGAGCTCAGTAACGGTATCAGGAAGTGGCGCATGATCGGACATGCATCGCAGTTTATAAACCTTTCGCGCTGGTTACAACATCGCCAGCGCGACGGTGCGCCAAGGCTGTCGCCAATCGATGCTCTCGAGCAACATCGACAACTGAGCGCTCGTCAGATGGATCTTGTCACCGTCGGCCTGCGGCCAGATAAACCGACCTCGCTTCCATCGCTTTGCAAGCAGCCAGAGCCCGTCATCAGTGGCCCACAGCATCTTGACGAGATCGCCGCGGCACCCACGGAAGATAAATAGGTGGCCACCCAGCGGATTTTCTTCGAACGCTGTCGTACTTTCGCAGCCAGTCCCTGGAATCCGAAACGCCTATCGGTGACGCCCGCCGCAAGCCAGATACGTGTACCGGTAGGCAAAGAGATCATGATCGCAGGCTCCCCAATACGGTTCGCAGCATATCGGGGTCGACAACGCCGTCGACCTTGACCACCGCTCGTCCGATCTGGACTTCAATCGTGCCAACGGGTATGGCCGGTTTCGCGATCTCCGGTTTTTGATTGGTGGTGCTGCGATGACCTCCGGCCTCATATCGCTCACGACCGTCACTGGCAGCAGCGTTGCCTCTGATGCCCTTTGCTCGGTACGATACCAGTGTCGCTAGGTGAACGTCAGATTCACATTCAGACCATGCTCGCGGGCCAGTTTAGCGACTGAAACACCTGGCTCGCACGCGGCGATTGCGATGCGACGCCGGAACTCAGGACTATAGTTCGGGCGTTCTATGTGACTACCCGGTTTCTCTGTGTCTAACAAAGTGGTGTCCATCACTTCGAAAATGATGGACACCACTTTGGCGTCGATCTTTGCTGCGTCTACGACGGCCATGCCGGGTCGCTTACCTTGGCGGCTTGGAAGAGTCCGTTGATGGCTTTCAGGAAGCCGTTGGTCTGACGCATCTGGGTCCAGGCGACGATGCCGTCGAAATGACTGCGGATTATACGGGCGACGTCCTTCATCGTATCGACCTTCGAGCGCATGACGTTTGTGCACCACTGCTCGAGCATGTCGCTGACGACGTTGATCTGCTTACGATCGAGAATCTCCCGAAGTTGCTCGCGATAGCGCCACGCGCGGGCAGTCCGCTTGGTCGTGACGTTCACGATCATGGGTATCGAGATCGACGTGTTGCGCGGCGGTCAGTCGGTCGCGATCCCTTGAGTTCCGGATCGGTTCGCTGCTCGATTCGCCGCATTGGGTCCACGGTTTTCGACGTATGAGCGACGACGTGGAACTTGTCGAAGGTGATGCGAGCATTCGGCAGGTTCGTCTCGACGCCTTTAATGAACGCGGGCGAATGTCAATGCTGACCGACGTGATCTGCTCGGGCTCTTCCCCATGCCTTTGCGTTCGGGCGCATCAGCCACGAGTGTCAGGTAGTTGTGTCCGCGCTGGTAGGACGTTTCGTCGACGGCAATGCTCGTCCATGTCAGATAGGTCGATCTCGTCGAGCGCGAGTTCGACATGGCGTTTGCAAATGGCGTTCACCCGATGCCAGAACTCGCCGACGGTACGGGCGACTGCGGTGAACGACATCTGCTGGGCGAGCATCAGCACCATGGCCTCGAACAGCAACGTGAAGCCCTTGAGCTTGCTGTGGCCCACTCGGGCTCGACGAGCGCCACGCGGCCGTCAGGCAGCTTGATGCGAGGCATGCGCTCTTCGAGAAAGCAGTCGTGCTGGAAGAAGTTCAAGTGCCGGTAGCGCTTGACAATGGTGTCGTGTACGGGATGGCCGCCAACGATCTCTGGATGCGGGAAGCGACTGCCGGCAACGAAATCGATATGACCGTAACCGCTTCGCAGCCGCGTCGAAATCGATGCCGTTCACGAACCATGGATCGCTGATACCCAAAGCCGTCTTGAACAACTTGCTATGCATGATTACCATCGCTCACGTGGAAATCGGGCAATTTACTACCCACTCAAATTTCAAGAGAGCCAAAAAACTCGAGGCGATCTTCTACAAGGGAGAGGACGAATGATCGGTCTCGAGAATCGCCAGATGACTGCCCGAAACATCGAAGCGGCTCATCAGGCCGGTGTACGATTGCGCCACGCTTGTGAGACTGCCGGCATTGACGTGCGCACCCTGCAACGCTGGAAGGCCCACAGGATGGGCTGCAAACCGGCGACCGTCGGCCGCAGGCGGTTCATCCCAAGCAGCTGCATGCGCTGACCGAACCGAAGCGTCAGGATGCTCGCAATCGCCAACGAACCGCGCTTCGCAGATATGCCGCCTGCGCGGATCGTGCCGGCGCTGGCCGACGAAGGCGTCTATCTG
>JAYFSB010000124.1:0-5974 GCA_040946865.1 Burkholderia sp. | reverse complement strand
AGATAAACGTTGGCCAGCGCCAGGGCGACGAAGGCGCGGTTCGCATTCTTCGCTAGCCCGCGATAGCGCACCTTCGTAAAGCCCCACAGCCGCTTGACCACGGCGAATACGTGTTCGACGCGAGTCCGAATCCTCGACTTGTTGCGGTTCTTGCGGCGCGCCACCTCGTCGACTACACACGTTGCGACGTGTGCGTCGATTCGTGAAGTCGCGCGCTTTGGGTGCCTTGCATGAATCAGTGCCTTCTGGCTCGCGTAGGCGTTGTCACCGTAGACACGCCGCTCCTGCTCATGCAGCAGTTGCGGCATCGCGTGCTTGTCATGGACGTTGGTCGCCGTCACCACCGCACTGTGAGCTAGGCCGCTTCGACTATCGACGCCGATGTGCAGCTTCATGTCGAAGTGCCAATTGCCGCTTTTCTTCATCTGACGCATCTCGGGATCGCGCGCCTTCTGTTCATTCTTCGTCGAACCCGATGCCCCGATCAACGTGGCATCGGGTCGTGCCGCGACTGAGCTTCATACCGCTAGCCTGCAGCACCTGGCCCATCCCTGCAAAGATTGCCTCGCCGAGCTTGTGCTTCTCGAGCAGGCGTCGGAATTTGAGTATCGTTGTCGTATCCGGCACCGCTTCACGGCCCAAGTCGATGCCCACGAAGCGGCGCAGGCGCGTGCTGTCGTACAGCGCTTCCTCGCACACAATGCCGCCCACGGCACGATCCGTTCCATGGTGTCCAGCAACTCATCGCGCCGCGTACGTTTTCGCTTCGTCTCGAAGCCTGCACCCTCGTCAGCCGCCACCGCCAGCGTTTTCTGTTTCATTCTCGTTTGCCTTGCTCAGGTCATGTCCACCGATCTATAACGGCTGGACCGAGGGGAGGGTGGACTTGATCAGCATTGCCTTAAGCATGCTTAGCCCAAAAATCGACGGCGAGGGCCGTGGGTTCGTTCCCGGTGTGGAGCTTCACCCCTCGAAGCTCACACTGTTGTGGGATGCACTCAGTGCTTGACGACTTCCGTCGAGACGTCCTTCTGGGCTTCGGTAACTGGTGCCGCGACCTTGGCCTCGTCCTCGGGCAGCGAGCTCGGCGTGCGCTCCAGCGCCAGTTCGAGCACCTTATCGATCCAGCGGACCGGCACGATTTCGATGGCATTCTTCACGTTGTCCGGAATGTCGGCGAGATCCTTCACGTTCTCTTCCGGGATCAGCACGAGCTTGATACCGCCGCGATGTGCCGCCAGCAGTTTCTCCTTCAACCCGCCAATCGGCAGCACTTCGCCGCGTAGCGTGATTTCACCTGTCATCGCGACGTCCGCGTGGACCGGGATGCCGGTCAGCACCGACACCAGGGCCGTAGTCATCGCGATACCGGCGGACGGACCGTCCTTCGGCGTCGCGCCTTCCGGCACGTGGATGTGGATGTCCTGCTTCTCGAACGCCTCGTCCTTTACACCCAGGCGGCGCGAACGCGAACGCACCACCGAACGCGCGGCCTCGACCGATTCCTTCATCACGTCGCCGAGCGAGCCGGTGCGGATCACGTTACCCTTGCCGGGCATCACGGCCGCCTCAATCGTCAGCAAGTCGCCACCGACTTCCGTCCAGGCTAGGCCCGTGACCTGGCCAACCTGGTTTTCCTTGGCGGCCAGGCCGAAGTCATACTTGCGCACGCCGAGGAAGGTGTCGAGGTTGCCGGCATCGACCTTCACCGGGCTCGCCGCCTTCTTCAGCAGCAGCATCTTCACGACCTTGCGGCAGATCTTCGAGACTTCGCGCTCGAGCGAACGCACGCCCGCTTCACGGGTGTAGTAACGGATAATGTCGCGGATCGCTTCTTCCGTGACATCGATCTCGCCGTCCTTCAGCCCGTTGTTCTTCCTCTGCTTCGGCAGCAGATAGCGTTGCGCGATGCTGACCTTCTCGTCTTCCGTGTAGCCCGACAGACGGATCACTTCCATCCGGTCCAGTAGTGGCGGCGGGATGTTCAGCGAGTTCGAGGTGGCCACGAACATCACGTCCGACAGGTCGAAGTCGACCTCGACGTAGTGATCGGCGAAGGTGTGGTTCTGCTCCGGATCGAGCACCTCGAGCAGGGCCGAGGCCGGATCGCCGCGGAAATCCATGCCCATCTTGTCGACCTCGTCGAGTAGGAAGAGCGGATTGCGCACACCGACCTTGGTCAGGCTCTGCAGGATCTTGCCCGGCATCGAACCGATGTAGGTACGGCGGTGGCCGCGGATTTCGGCCTCGTCACGCACGCCGCCGAGCGCCATGCGCACGAACTTGCGGTTTGTGGCGCGGACGATCGACTGACCGAGCGAGGTCTTGCCGACGCCCGGGGACCCGACCAGGCACAGGATCGGGGCCTTGACCTTGTCGACGCGCTGTTGCACCGCGAGATACTCGAGGATTCGTTCCTTGACCTTCTCGAGGCCAAAGTGATCCTCGTCGAGCACCTGCTCGGCGTTCAATAGGTCGTTGTTGACCTTGCTCTTCTTGCGCCACGGCAGGCCGATCAGCGTGTCAATGTAGTTGCGCACGACGGTGGCCTCGGCCGACATCGGCGACATCAGCTTGAGCTTCTTGAGCTCGGCATCGGCCTTCTTCTTGGCTTCCTTGGGCATACGCGCGGCATTGATGCGCTTCTCGAGTTCCTCGAGATCGGCACCTTCCTCGCCCTCGCCCAGTTCCTTCTGGATCGCCTTGACCTGCTCGTTCAGGTAGTACTCGCGCTGGCTCTTCTCCATCTGGCGCTTGACGCGGCCGCGGATGCGCTTTTCCACCTGCAGGATGTCGATCTCGGCCTCGAGCTGCGCGAGCAGGTGCTCGAGACGCTCGATGACGGGGAACATTTCCAGGATGTGCTGCTTCTGGTCCAGCTTGAGCGGCAGGTGCGCCGCGATCGTGTCGGCCAGACGGCCCGCCTCGTCGATGCCAGACAGCGAGGTCAGAATCTCCGGCGGGATCTTCTTGTTCAGCTTCACGTACTGATCGAACTGCGACACGATCGCACGACGCAGTGCCTCGGTTTCGGCACTATCGGCGTGGTCCGGTTCGAGCGGCAGCACTTCGCACGAGAACTGGGTTTCCTGTTCCTCGATCGACAGTGCCTGGGCGCGCTGCAGGCCTTCGACGAGCACCTTCACGGTGCCGTCCGGCAGCTTCAGCATCTGCAGGATGTTGGCGATACAGCCGACTTCGTACATGTCCTTCTCGGTCGGTTCGTCCTTCGCGGCGGTCTTCTGGGCGACCAGCATGATGTGCTTGCCGCCTTCCATCGCCGCCTCGAGAGCCTTGATCGACTTCGGCCGGCCCACGAAGAGCGGGATCACCATATGCGGGAAAACGACGACATCCCGCAGCGGCAGCAGCGGGAGCGTAATGCGTTCCGGCGGGAGAAGTTGTGTGCCTGACATTTTCATTTCCCCATGAGTGGAATCAATTGTTCGGTAGTTGAGGCCGGCGAAACGGTGGTAACCCGCAAAAGACTAAACGAAAAAAGCCGTTCACGACGCCATGAACGGCTTTTTTGCTTCCTCAGACAGTCAAGACGATCAATTCGAACCCGCCACTTTGGGCGTATCCTCATAGATCAGCAGCGGCTTGCCGTCGTCATCGATTACGTTGTCGTCGATGATCACCTTGCTAACCCCCTTCAGGGTCGGCAATTCGTACATCACGTCGAGCAGCGCTTGCTCGATGATCGAACGCAGGCCGCGCGCCCCGGTCTTGCGGCGGATCGCCCTGCGGGCCACCGCCTGCAGCGCGTTGGAGCGCAGTTCCAGTTCCACCCGCTCCATTGCGAACAGCTTCTGGTACTGCTTGACCAGTGCGTTCTTCGGCTCGACCAGGATCTTCATCAGGGCGGCCTCGTCGAGCTTGCCGAGCGTGGTGACCACCGGCAGGCGGCCGATCAGTTCAGGAATCAACCCGAATTTGATCAGGTCTTCCGGCTCGACCTCGCGCAGCACCTCGCCCAAATCCCGCTCCTGCTTGCTTTTCACCGAGGCACCGAAACCGATGCCGGTCTTCTCGGTGCGGTCCGTGATGACCTTTTCCAGGCCGTCGAACGCGCCGCCGCAGATGAACAAGATGTTGGTCGTGTCGACCTGGATGAAATCCTGGTTCGGATGCTTTCGGCCGCCCTGCGGCGGCACCGATGCCATGGTACCCTCGACCAGCTTGAGCAGCGCCTGCTGCACGCCCTCGCCCGATACGTCGCGAGTGATCGAGGGATTGTCCGACTTGCGGCTGATCTTGTCGATCTCGTCGATGTAGACGATGCCGCGCTGCGCCTTCTCGACCTCGTAATTGCAGTTCTGCAGCAGCTTCTGGATGATGTTCTCGACATCCTCGCCCACGTAGCCGGCTTCGGTCAGCGTGGTCGCGTCGGCGATCACGAAGGGCACGTTCAACAGGCGCGCGAGGGTCTGCGCGAGCAACGTCTTGCCCGAGCCGGTCGGCCCAATCAGCAGAATATTGCTCTTCGAGAGCTCGACCTCGTCCTTCTTGTCGATATGCTTGAGACGCTTGTAGTGGTTGTAGACGGCCACCGCGAGGATCTTCTTCGCGCGTTCCTGGCCGATCACGTACTGATCGAGGATTTCGCGAATTTCCTGCGGGCTCGGTAAGTCCGATTTCGACAGGCTGGCTTCGACTCCGGATGCGGCGGCTTCGTCGCGGATGATTTCGTTGCAGAGGTCGATGCACTCATCGCAGATGAACACAGACGGACCGGCGATGAGTTTTTTCACCTCATGCTGGCTTTTCCCGCAGAACGAGCAATACAACAGCTTTGCGCTGTTCGAACCTTTTTTGTCCGCCATGGATGTATGAGCCTCCGGACACCATAATACGCCGTTTGACCAGCCGCCCATGACATCGCCATGAGTATTGGTCGGCCGCGCTGGTCTTGCCGCAGATGCTTGAGACGCGGGGTGCTGCCCGTTTTGGGGCGGCACCCCGTTTGCTTGGATTACGGACGCTTGGCCGCCACGTGGTCGATCAGACCGTAAGCCTTGGCATCGTCGCTGGACATGAAATTATCACGATCCGTGTCGCGCGCGATCCGCTCGACGTCCTGGTCGGTGTTGTCGGCCAGGATCTTGTTCAGGCGCTCGCGCAGGTACAGGATCTCGCGCGCCTGGATCTCGATGTCCGAGGCCTGGCCGCGCGCGCCGCCCAGCGGCTGGTGGATCATCACGCGCGCGTTGGGCAGCGCGTAGCGCTTGCCCTTGGCACCCGAGGACAGCAGGAAGGCACCCATGCTGGCCGCGAGACCCATGCACAGCGTCGACACGTCTGGCTTGATGAACTGCATCGTGTCGTAGATCGCCAGTCCCGCCGGGATCGAACCGCCCGGGCTGTTGATGTACAGGCTGATGTCCTTGTCCGGGTTTTCACTCTCGAGGAACAGTAGCTGCGCGACCACCAGGTTTGCGGTTTGGTCGTTCACCTCGCCGACCATGAACACGATCCGCTCCTTGAGCAGACGCGAGTAGATGTCGTACGAACGCTCGCCGCGGCCGCTGGTTTCGACCACGATCGGCACCAGCCCGAGCGCCTTCGTCTCGAAATCCTGCGGAGCAGGGAAAGCCAGCGTATCCAGCAATTCAGCGCGATTGATCATGCAATGAGCCTTGTCCGAAATAAATGTTGAACGGAAAAAAAGCCTCTGTTGAATTTCGAGTGGATGGTAAATTGTCCGATTTGCACGTAAGCGACGGTAATCATGCATAGCAAGTTGTTCGAGACGGCTTTGGGTATCAGCGATTCGTGGTTCGTGAACGGCATCGATTTCGATGCGACTGCGAAGCGGTTGATGGTCACAACATCGATTTCGTTGCCGGCAGTCGCTTCCCGCATCCAGAGATCGCCGGCGGCCATCCCGTGTACGACACCGTTGTCAAGCGCTGCCGGCACTTGAACTTCTTCCAGCACGACTGCTTTCTCGAAGTGCGCACGCCTCGCATCA
>JAYFSB010000123.1:0-5977 GCA_040946865.1 Burkholderia sp. | reverse complement strand
CCCCCCCCCCCCCCCCCCCCCCCCCCCCCCCCCCCCCCCCCCCCCCCCCCCCCCCCCCCCCCCCCCCCCCCCCCCTCGGAGCGTCGCCATGGGACCTGCGTCTGGTACCCCAGCTCGAGGAGCATCCGCTGCGTCCCGGCTCGAAGCCAGCCGGTTTCGTGCTGGCCGACCACACCAGCGGCACCACCGATCAGGACCTAGCTGCCAAGGGCTCGGCTGAGCTGCGGCGCGACACCACTATCGTCAAGGCCGATGCGCTGCACTACGATCAGGACACCGACATGGCCGATGCCTATGGCAAGGTTACGTTGTCGGGCAACGGCTCGACCTTCTATGGTCCGGAAGCGCATCTGAAGGTCGAGGCGAACCAGGGCACGATGGCCACGCCGAAGTACCGCTTCACGTCCACCGGCGGCTCGGGCAGCGCGCAGCAGGCGGAGCTGCTCGACAGCGAGCGCTCGGTGATGACAGATGCGACCTACTCGGCCTGCCAGTGCGCGAACCCGGCCTGGTACATCAAGGGCAGCCGCTTCGAGTTCGACACCGGCACCGACGAGGGCGTGGCGCGCAACGACACGCTGTTCTTCCAGGGCGTGCCGATTTTCGCGAGCCCCTGGATGACCTTCCCGCTGTCGGGCGAGCGTCGCAGCGGTGTCCTGCCGCCGACCTTCTCGCTGAGCTCGACCAATGGTTTCGAGCTGGCTGTGCCGTATTACTTCAACATCGCGCCGAACCGCGACCTGACAATGACGTCGGAGCTCATCTCCAAGCGCGGCGTGTTCATGCGGGCCGAGTATCGTTACCTGTCGCCGACCTACTCGGGCAGCATCACAGCCGAATTCCTGCCAGACGACCGCCTCGCGCACCGCGACCGCTATGCGCTCTATATCCAGCATCAGCAGAGCTTCGGCAACGGTTTCGGCGGTTATGTCTACTACAACAAGGTTTCGGACCAAGCCTATCCGGGCGCTTTCAGTTCAACCAACCAGTTCGCCAACGGTACGCAGACGCTGTACCAGCAGGAAGCTGGCCTGACCTACAACAACAGTCCCTGGTCGATCCTCACGCGCTATCAGCACTGGCAGACGCTGCAGCCGTCGATCGCGCCTTACGGACGCGAGCCGCAGCTGAACGTGAAGTACGCGAAGTACGACGTCGGCGATTTTGACTTTGGAGCCGAGGCGGACTACACGCGATTCAAGATCACCACCTCGGACCAGCTGGAAGGCGACCGCGTGATGTTCAACCCGTACGTTTCGTACGGGGTCTACGGTCTCGGCTATTTCATCGTGCCGAAGGCTCAGCTGCACCTCGCTTCGTACGACCTGAGCAACATCAGGGGCGGCATCCCGGGCCAGCCGCGCTTTACCTATTCGATCCCGACGCTGTCGTTCGACACTGGGCTGGTATTCGACCGTCCGGTGCGCCTGTTCGGGCAGGACTTCATCCAGACGCTGGAGCTGCGCATCTACTACGTCTACACGCCGTATCGCAACCAGCTCGACGCGCCGCTGTTCGACACGGCCGAATCGGATTTCGGGCTGGCCGAGATCTTCACCACCAACACCTTTGTCGGCAACGACCGGATCTCGGACCAGAACCGCCTGACCGCGGCGCTTACTACGCGCTTCCTGGATGCGGCTACGGGCGACGAACGCGCGCGCTTCGTGATCGCGCAGCAGTACTATTTCACCGATCAGCGCGTCACGCTCGACCCGACTCAGGCACCGATGCAGGCGCGGCACTCGGACCTGATCGTCGGTGCCTCGCTCAAGCTCGGTGCCGGCTTCGCGTCGGAGACGGCATTCCAATACAACGCCGACAACAACCAGCTGGTGAAGTCGAGCATCGGTTTCGGCTACAGTCCGGGCGAGCGGCGCGTGCTCAATGTCGCCTACCGCTACACGCGGGCCAACGCCTCGACGCTAGTCAACGAGCCGATCAACCAGATCCTGGTCTCCGGGCAGTGGCCGCTGACCCAGCACCTCTACGTGGTCGGCCGTTTCAACTACGATCTGGCCGGCAAGCGCGTGGTCGACGGTCTACTTGGCTTCCAGTACGATGTCGACTGCTGGGCAGCGGGCGTCGGCGTGCAGCGCACCGCCAACGGCGTGAACCTTTCCGGCCAGCAAAGCTCGGCGACGCGCTTCATGGCGCAGCTGACCCTGAAGGGGCTGTCGAACATCGACAACGGTCTGATTGCAGCCTTCAAGGGCGGCGTCCCCGGCTATACGCCGCTGCCGCTGGCCCCGCCGCTACAAGCCCGATTCAGCAACTATGACTAACTTTCGTCCTAACGCGGCACTGGCTCAGCAAGCTTTCAATGGAGTCTTTGTGGCAATGAAGAAATCCCTTCACTTCGCAGCAATCGCGTCGGTCCTCGCGGCCGTCATGTCGCTGCTGTCCGTCACGCCGGCGGTCGCGCAGGCGCTCGGTTCGAGCGGCGCGACGTTAGCCGACGAGGTCGTGGCGGTCGTCAACAACGGCGTGATCACCGCTCGCGAGCTCGACCAGCGGGTCGGCCTAATCTCGCGCCGGCTGCAGCAGCAGAAGGTGCCGGTGCCACCGCCCGACGAGCTGCGCTCGCAGGTGCTCAATCAGATGGTGGTCGAGCGGATCCAGCTGCAGAAGGCCAAGGACAACGGTATCGAGGTAAGCGACTCTACCGTGCAGAGCACGCTGCAGCGCCTGGCCGCCGCCAACAGCATGACGGTCGACCAGTACCGCGCCCAGCTCGAGGTGCTCGGCGTGTCCTGGAGCCCCTCCTCCAGCGATGCGCGCAACGAACTGATCCTGTCTCGCCTGCGCGAGAAGGAAGTCGACAGCAAGATTACTGTGACCGATGCCGAGGTGGCAAGCTACATCGCCAGCCAGCGCGGCCCGAACTCGGGTTCGCAGCAGGACGTGCGGCTTGAGCACATCTTCGTGGCCGCGCCGCAGGACCAGATCGATACCGCGCAGAAGAAGGCTGAGCGCCTGCTCAAGCAGGCGCTCACCTCCGGCACCGACTTCGAGAGGCTCGCCAAGAGCGCATCGGAGGCCAAGGATGCCAAGACGGGCGGTGATCTCGGCTTCAAGGCAACGGACTCGCTGCCGGCCGATATGGTGCAGGTGGTCTCGCAGCTGCGCCCGGGCCAGGTCAGCCCGACCCTGATCCGCGTGCCGGACGGTCTCGAGATCGTGCGCCTGGTCGACCGCCGCCCGGCCTCGGGCACCGCTGGTGCCTCGCCCAAGATCGTGCAGACGCACGTGCGCCACATCCTGCTGCGGGTGGGTGAGGGCAAGTCCGAATCGCAGGCGCGCCAGCAGCTGATCGACATCCGCAACCAGGTCGATGCAGGCGGCGATTTCGCCAACTTCGCGCGCACCTATTCGCAAGACGGTTCGGCCTCGCAGGGCGGCGATCTCGGTCGGATCAGCCCGGGCGAGACGGTACCGGAGTTCGAGCGTGCCATGAACCAGCTGCAGGATGGCCAGGTCAGCCTGCCGGTGCGGACCGAATACGGCTACCACCTGATCCAAGTGCTGGGCCGCCGCGACGCGGAAGGCTCGGTGCAAAAGCAGATGGACATCGCGCGCCAGGCGATCGGCCAGCGCAAAGCCGAGCAGGCCTATGCGGACTGGCTTCGCGAACTGCGCGATTCGTCCTACGTGCAGATCAAGATCGGCCAGCCGCAGCCCTGAGCCCTGCCATCATGCGAGCCGCCCAGCCCCTGCGCATCGCGATCACGACCGGTGAGCCGGCCGGGGTCGGCCCGGAGCTGAGCGCGTGTGCGCTGGCCGAGGCGGGCAAGCGCTGGCCGGACGTGCGCTTCGAGGTATTGTGTGACGCGGCGCTGTTCACCAAGCGCGCGGTGGCGGTTGGAGTGGATCCCGAGCGGCTGCGCGCCGATGGCCGCGTGACGCTCGCGCACCGGCTGCTCGCGGTGCCCGCGCTGGCGGGCCGGCTCGATGCCGCCAACGGCCGCTACGTGCTAGGCCTGCTCGATGCCGCGATCGACGGCGCGCTGGCGGGCGACTATGACGCGATCGTCACCGCGCCGCTGCAGAAGAGCACCATCAACGACGCCGGCATGCCTTTCACTGGCCATACCGAATACTTAGCCGAACGCACCGCCACGCCGCGTGTAGTGATGATGCTGGCGGGCACCGGCGAGCGGCCCTTGCGCGTCGCGCTGGCCACCACGCACCTGCCGCTCAAGGACGTTTCGGCTGCACTCTCGATCGAGGGGCTGGTCGAGACCCTGGCGATCATCGATGGCGACCTGCGCCGCCATTTCGGCCTCGCCGCGCCGCGCATCCTCGTCACAGGGCTCAATCCGCACGCGGGCGATAACGGCTACCTGGGCCGCGAGGAAATCGACGTGATCTCGCCGGCGCTGGCGCGAGCCAATCAGGCTGGCATCGACGCGTGCGGCCCCTATCCGGCCGACACGCTGTTCCAGCCGCGTTATCTCAAGCAGGCCGATTGCGTGCTCGCGATGTTCCATGACCAGGGCCTGCCGGTCTTCAAGTACACTACCTTTGGCGAGGGCATCAACATCACGCTCGGCCTGCCGATCGTGCGCACCTCGGTCGACCATGGCACGGCGCTCGACCTGGCCGGCTCGGGCTGCGCCGATTGCGGCAGCATGGTCGCGGCGCTCGATACCGCCGTCGCGATGGCGCGACACCGCCTCCAGGCTCACACGGGCTGAATTCCCGGTCCGCCTTTTTTCGTTTTTCCAGATTCGATGTCGAACAGCAGACCGCACCAGGAACACTTCGCGCGCAAGCGCTTCGGGCAGAATTTTCTTGTCGATCTTGGCGTGATCGATTCGATCGTCAATGCGATTCGCCCCGAGCGCGGCGAGCACATGGTCGAGATCGGGCCGGGTCTCGGCGCGCTGACGGGGCCCGTGATCGAGTGCCTGGCCACGCCCGAAGCGCCGCTGCACGCGGTCGAGCTCGATCGCGACTTGATCGGCCGCCTCGAGCAGCGCTTTGGCGCGCTGCTCGAGCTGCACGCGGGCGACGCGCTCACCTTCGATTTTGGCTCGCTGGCTCTGCCCGGCGACAAGCCCTCGCTGCGCATCATCGGCAACCTGCCCTACAATATCTCCAGCCCGTTGCTGTTCCACCTGATGGACTTCGCCGAGCGCGTGGTCGACCAGCACTTCATGCTGCAGAACGAGGTAGTCGAGCGGATGGTGGCCGAGCTGGGCAGCAAGGCCTTCAGCCGCCTGTCGGTGATGCTGCAGTACCGCTACGTGCTGGACAAGCTGATCGACGTGCCGCCTGAATCGTTCCAGCCGCCGCCGAAGGTCGATTCGGCGATCGTGCGAATGATTCCCTACGCGCAGCAAGAGTTGGCCGCAGTCGATGTCGCGGTGCTCGGCGAGGTAGTCACGGCCGCCTTCTCGCAGCGCCGCAAGATGCTGCGCAACACGCTCGACACCTATCGCGACGCGGTCGATTTCGATGCGCTCGGCTTCGACCTGGTGCGCCGTGCCGAGGATGTTGGGGTCGATGAATACGTGGGCTTGGCTCAGGCAGTGTCCGCGGCACGATCGGCTGGCTTAGCCGCGCCGGCGGTGGGCACGAGCGAAGGGCGTCTGTAAGCTGTTCGATTTGCGCCCGACGAAAATTCGTCGTGTCTGGTAAATTTAGCCGTTCCTGTTGGCGCTCGGCGAAAACTGACCACTCGTGCTCGTTGAAAATTGACCAGGGAAGGACGCCGAGAGGAGGCCCCTCGGCGATGAGAATCGTATCGGTGCGATCGGTGCGGTGAAGCACCCAATCAGAAGGGCTCGTGGGTAACCTCCTTCGGTACGTGATTGGTTTTGCTCTTGGCCTGCTTCCGGGAGGTGATGCGGGCCTTGGCGGTCTGGCTGCTATGCCGGAACCGATGGGACTCGTTGCCGGTCTCGACGATGTGGCAGTGATGGGTGAGGCGGTCGAGCAAGGCGGTGGTCATCTTCGGATCGCCGAAGACGCT
>JAYFSB010000122.1:0-5988 GCA_040946865.1 Burkholderia sp. | reverse complement strand
TCGGGTCATATCCACCGATCTATAACGTATAACGGCTGAACCACGGGGACGGTGAACTTGATCAGCATTGCCTTAACATCGATTTCGTTGCCGGCAGTTGCGTCCCACACGTGCACGACACCGTTGTCAAGTGCTACCGGCTACCGGCACTTGAACTTCTTCCAACACGACTGCTTTCCCGAAGTGCGCACGCCTCGCATCAAGCTGCCTGACAGCCGCATGACGCTCGTCGAGCTCGAGTGGACCGACAAAGCTCAAGCGCTTCACGCTGCTGTTCGAGGCCATGGTGCTGATGCTCGCCCAGCAGATATCGTTCACCGCAGTCGCCCGTACCGTCGGCGAGTCCTGGCATCGGGTGAACGCCATTTGCAAACGCTATGTCGAACTCGCGCTCGCCGAGATCGACCTGCCCGACATGACGAGCATTGCCGTCGACGAAACGTCCTACCAGCACGGACACAACTACCTGGCGCTCGTGGCTGATGCGCTCGAACGCAAAGTCGTGTTCGTGACCGAAGACAAGGATGCTGCGACGATCGAAGCGTTCGTCGCGAGCTTGCGCAAGCATGGGGGAGAGTCCGAGCAGATCACTTTGCTCAGCATTGGTATGTCGCCCGCGTTCATCAAAGGCGTCGAGAGTCGAAGGCCGTGGATCCAATGCGGCGAATCGAGCAGCGAACCGACCCGAAACTCAAAGGATTGCGATGGCCGCTGCTGAAGAATCGCGACTGGCTGATCGCCGCGCAACGCGCCGATCTCGATGTCCTGATCGTGAACGTCACGACCAAGCGGACCGCCCGCGCGTGGCGCTATCGCGAGCAACTTCGGCAAATTCTCGATCGCAAGCAGATCAATGTCGTCAGCGAAATGCTCGAGCAGTGGTGCACGAACGTCATGCGCTCGAAGATCGATCCAATGAAGGATGTCGCCCACATCATCCGTAGTCATTTCGACGGCATCGTCGCCTGGACCCAGACGCGTCAGACCAACGGCTTCCTGGAAGCCATCAACGGACTCTTCCAGACCGCCAAGCGAAAGGCGCGCGGGGGGATACACACCAACCTCACGACCATGCGCACCGTGCTGTTTCTGATCGCCAGCAAGCTCGACTTCTCGCAGATCAACCCACATGTCGCGTAACCCACTTTTTTTCAAGAGAGCCATATTGTCGTAGATGCCGCGACGCGGGATGCCACCGAAGGCGGCGAGCCAGAAGGCGCGGCTGGCGTTTAGCTTCCGTGCGCAATTTCGAACCGCCGGCGCAGTCCGCTGATGAAGACGTACTCGCAGCTCCAGTCGAACTGGAAGGCCTCGCCGGGTTCGAACGCAAGCGGCACGTACGCCTTTTGCGTCAGAACGCTTCGGCCTGCTGCTCGCGCCAGCGCGAACAAACGCGCTCACGCGGCCGTAGCTGCCGACATAGCCCTGCCAAGGATCTCCTCGAACATAAACCAGGCCGTGCCGCGTGATCTCGCGCAGCGAGACATTCTCGCGGAAATACATCCGCCTGATCTTGGCCAGCATGCCCACCGTGATCACCTCGGTACCCCCTGCTCAAAGATTGAGCAGGGCATTCAATCATGTGAGTCAAAATTCGATGAAAACTACAGGTCCAGGTGGGTCAATTCTGGGTGAACGTCAACATACGACGAGATACAACGCTTTGTGGCCCAGGACTTTACAAGCGGGTCTTAGTCGCTCTCGAAATGCCGCGAACCGGCAAAATTGTCGAATTTCGTGTAAACCCCTAGGAACGTTAGCCGAACGGAGCCAATCGGTCCGTTACGCTGCTTGCCGATGATAATCTCAGCGGTACCCTTGTCGGGGCTGTCCGGGTTGTACACTTCGTCGCGGTAGATAAACAGGATCACGTCCGCATCCTGTTCGATTGCGCCCGATTCGCGCAGGTCCGACATCACCGGGCGCTTGTTGGGCCGCTGCTCCAGGCCGCGGTTGAGCTGCGACAGCGCGATCACCGGCACGTCGAGTTCCTTGGCCAGACTCTTCAGCGAACGCGAGATTTCGGAGATTTCGGTGGCCCGGTTCTCGCCCTGCGAGGAACCCGTCATAAGCTGCAGGTAGTCGACCACGATCAGGCCGAGCTTGCCGCATTGCCGCGCCAGGCGTCGCGCGCGCGAGCGCAGTTCCATCGGGTTCAGGCCACCGGTCTCGTCGATGAAGAGCTGCGCCTCGCTCATCTTCTGCACCGCGTGCGTGAGTTTCGGCCAATCCTCGTCGGTCAGCCGCCCGGTTCGCATGCGGTGCTGGTCGAGCCGGCCGACCGAGCCGAGCATACGCATCACCAGCTGACTGCCCGGCATCTCCATCGAGAACACCGCCACCGGCAGGCCGTATTCGACGGCCACGTATTCGCCGATGTTCATCGAGAAGGCGGTGTTGTGCGTGACGACGTAGTCGTCGGTGATGTACAGCCACGTCGGGTGCGAGACCGAGATGCACTGCGTCTGCGTGACGCGGGTCGGCTCGATCGAGACGATCACCGGCATCTTGCGTCGCGTGAGGCCGGCCGCCAGGCGCTCGCGCTTGCCATCGAACAGGAACAGGCTCTGCGGATCGGGATGGCTAATGGTGCAAACATTGGCCGTCACGCCATCGCGACGTTGGTCCTTGTACTTATAAGCGGTCGCCTTCTCGCTGATCGAGCACCAGGCACCGAGCGAGCGTGCCAGTTCGCAGACGTCGCGTGCCAGCTGCGGGCTCACGGTCGAGTAACGGACCGTGCCCCAGGACTCGACCCAGCCGTCAGTATCGAGCAGGCCGCGCAGCAGGTTCAGGCGCACTGATTTTTCGGCGTCCAGGTACGCGCGCGGAATGAATTTGTCATGACTCGTTCGGCCCCACAAGCCCAGTGCCTCGAACGCCTCCTTGAGCGGATTGGCGGGCGACCGCTCGATCTCGCCGTCGGCTGCCCGGGGCTTGATGCGCCAGTCGTACCGGCCCCCATGTTCAAGTTCGAGGCAGGCGTCGACACGCTCGCGTATCCGCGTCAGAGTCGCCTCCGCCTGCACGCTGAAGCACACCGCCGTGCTGCCCAGCGCGCCGTCGCCAAGCAAGGCACCCAGCACCCAGCTGTCGACCAGCAAGGCGTCGGCGCGGCCGAATTCCCCTTCGGGCAGGTCGATCCATAGCCGGTTGTGATAGCGCTCGCGTGTCAGCAGGATGCGGATCTCGGCCGTGCGCAGCACGCGCGGCTTGTCCCAGCCGCGGTAATAGACGCGCCAGAGGTGCTCGTCGCAGCATTCGGTCGAACGGCCGTCGGAGAAGCGCACGCGATGCACCTGGCGTTCGCCTTGCGGATAACGGCCGGTGACGAAGGAGGGCTTGCCGTCGATCGAGGCGAGCATGTCGCCCACCCGCAGCTCGCCCATGGCCTTCCAGCCCGTCAGCGTCCTGATGCGCGCATCGAGCGGCTGGGCCTTGCCCGTCGATGGCCGGCCGGCCACGATGATCAACTCCCCGCCATGCATCCCCGAGGTCATCCGGTCCAAGTCGACGAAGCCGGTCGGCGTGCCGGTCACGTCGCTCGGATTGGCCGTGTGGTACAGTGTGTCAATCCGCTCCACCACCTGGGTCAGCAGCGGCCCGATCTCGAGGAAGCCCTGGGTGCCGCGCGCGCCTTCCTCGGCGATCGAGAATACCTTCGACTCGGCCTCGTCGAGCAGCTGGCGGACTTCCTTGCCCTGCGGATTGAAGGCGTCGGCGGAGATCTCGTCGGCCACCGACACCAGCCGGCGCAGCACCGCGCGGTCGCGCACGATTTCCGCGTAACGGCGGATATTGGCCGCGCTCGGCGTGTTCTGCGCCAGCGCGTTCAGGTAGGCAAGGCCACCCACATCGTCGGCCTTGCCGGCCGTGACCAGCGCTTCGTAGACGGTCACCACGTCGGCCGGGCGCGTGCCGGCGATCAGCCGGGCGATGTGCTCGTAGATCAGCCGGTGATCATAGCGGTAGAAATCCTGTTGTGACAGAAAGTCGGCGATGCGGTCCCAGGCGGCGTTGTCGAGCAAGAGGCCGCCCAGCACCGATTGCTCGGCCTCGACCGAGTGCGGCGGAACTTTCAGCGATTCGAATTGGGGATCTTGCGGCGCGTTCATGGCTTGGGATTATCGCGAAATGCGAGGGGGTGCCAGCGTCAGGCGGATGAAATGCGACGGAAAATAAAAAAGGCAGGGTCGGTTTCCCGGACCCTGCCATTTCGCGTCGCGGGGCGATGGAGGCTGCCCGCGCCTGGAACAGCGTGACACTTAGGCGTGATTGCCGATCACGTTGATCGTGATGTCAACGATGACATCGGTGTGTAGCACGACCTGAACGCCGTGTTCGCCGACCATCTTCAGCGGCGGGCCTTCCGGTAGGCGAACCTGCGCCTTCTCAACGTCGTAGCCTGCCTTCTTAAGCAGTTCGGCGATGTCGCCGTTCGTCACCGAGCCGAACAGACGGCCGTCGACGCCCGACTTCTGCGTGATCTCGAACGACTGGCCAGCCAGCTTCTCGCCGACTGCCTGCGAGGCAGCAAGCTTCTCGGCAGCGACCTTCTCGAGTTCCGAGCGTCGGACTTCGAATTCAGCGATCGCGTCCTTTGTCGCGCGGCGTGCCTTGCGATTCGGGATCAGGAAGTTGCGGGCGTAGCCGTCCTTGACCTTGACAAGGTTACCGATATCGCCCAGGTTCGCGACTTTTTCCAACAGAATGATTTGCATTCGAATTCTCCTTATTGCGTCGCCGGCCTTAGGTCTTGTGCTGATCTGTGTACGGCAGCAGCGCGAGGAAACGCGCACGCTTGATTGCCGTGTCGAGCTGACGCTGGTAGTGCGCCTTCGTACCCGTCAGACGCGCCGGCGTGATCTTGCCGTTTTCGCCGATGAAGTCCTTCAGCGTTTCCGTGTCCTTGTAGTCGATCTGCTCGACGCCGGTGGCCGTGAAGCGGCAAAACTTCTTGCGCTTGAAGAGCGGGTTTTGTTGCTGACGACGCTTGTCGAATTTCTTGCCAGTGGGACGGGGCATGATTCAGGCTTTTCCTATGTCCTGCAATGCAGTGATGTGAAACACCAAGGTTCGGTTGCGGCTCTTTTTTGCCAGGAAACCGGTGAAAAGCGTCTCGACACCCATCTCACAAGCTTCCAGCTTACCGCTGGCCTCGCCGGCCGCCATCGCTTCGATCGTTATTTCAACCTGTCGGCGGATGCCTGCCTCGACTACCTCCGTGCTGTGTTGCAGCGTGCAGTTCGCGATCGGAACGCCGGCGGGGGTGTAGCGCACCGCCTGTCGCTCGACGATACTTGCCGTCAGTTGCAGCCTGTTCACGGGGTTGACGCGATCCTTGGTGGAAGTCTTAAGCCTACGCTTCGGTCAGCTGAGCAGCCGACTTCCTGGCTTCTTCGCGCTGAACTTCCTTCATCATCGGCGACGGGCCAGTTTCGGCCTTCTTCATCTTGACGATGAGGTGCCGCAGCACTGCGTCGTTGAACTTGAACGCGTGTTCGAGTTCATCGAGCGTAGCCTGGTCGCTCTCGATGTTCAGGCAGACGTAGTGAGCTTTGGCGAGTTTCTCGATCATGTAGGCCAGTTGACGACGGCCCCAGTCCTCGATGCGGTGGATCTGGCCGCCGCGCGTGGTAATCGTGGACTTGTAACGCTCGATCATGGCGGGCACTTGCTCGCTCTGATCAGGGTGCACGATAAAGACGATTTCGTAATGACGCATACCACACTCCTTGTGGATTGAAGCCACCCGGGCGTCGGAACCAGTGTGGCAAGTGATCTCATATAAATGATAACCCGAATGAGGGACGCACGCAATAGTTTCCCCTGCGCCTCTGTTGAATTTCGAGTGGGTGGTAAATTGCCCGATTTGGACGTGAGCGATGGTAGTCATGCATATAGCAAGTTGTTTAAGGCAATGCTGATCAAGTGTCTGCATTCGTGATGTCGTCAAGCCTGCGAAGCGAATCGATCATGAACGAAGTT
>JAYFSB010000121.1:0-6021 GCA_040946865.1 Burkholderia sp. | reverse complement strand
GAACCAGGCCTGGGGCCCGCCGATCATCTGAATGGCACCCAGGACGACAGAAAACAAACCAGGACAACTTCGTTCATAATCGATTCGCTTCGCAGTCTTGACGACATCACGAATGCAGACACTTGATCAGCATTGCCTTAATTCTTCGTCAAACCCGATGCTCCGATCAAAGTGGCATCGATGATCGTGCCGCAACTGAGCTTCATACCGCTGGCCTGCAGCACCCGGTCTATCCATATAAAGATTTCCTCGCCGAGCCTGTGCTTCTCGAGCAGGCGTCCGTTGCCAAGTTTCGGGTAGTACGGCTCGATTAGCGCACGCAATACCGCCCACACGGCACGATCCGTTCCATCGTGCCCAGAAACTCATCGGGCCGCGTACGTTTGCGCTTCGTCTCGAAGACTGCACCCTCGTCAGCCGCCACCGCCAGCGTTTGCTGTTTTATTCTCGTTTGTCTTGCTCGGGTCATATCCACCGAGCTATAACGGCTGTCCCATGGGGACGATGGACTTGATCAGCGTTGCCTAAACACATCACATTTTTTCAAATGTAAATATGCTCTAGAGGGGCGGGGCGTCGGGGCAGGTTTACCGCATGGTAGAATTGTAAATTGCGTCGTGACTACGGCGTTTACGCGAAAGGCGGCCCCGTCTTCGCTCCGAAAGATACGGATAAATGGATCAATTCGCCAAAGAGACTCTGCCCATCTCCCTAGAGGGGGAAATGCGCCGTTCGTATCTCGATTACGCGATGAGCGTGATCGTCGGACGTGCCCTCCCGGATGTCCGCGACGGCCTAAAGCCCGTGCATCGGCGCGTGCTGTTCGCTATGCACGAACTGAACAACGACTGGAACCGAGCCTACAAGAAGTCGGCGCGTATCGTCGGCGATGTGATCGGTAAGTACCACCCGCACGGCGACAGCGCCGTCTACGACACCATCGTCCGGATGGCGCAGGATTTCTCGCTGCGCTACATGCTGGTCGACGGCCAGGGCAACTTCGGTTCGGTCGACGGCGACAATGCCGCCGCGATGCGCTACACCGAAATCCGTATGGCGAAGATCGGCTACGAGCTGCTGGTCGACATCGACAAGGAAACGGTCGATTTCGGGCCCAACTACGACGGCAGCGAGAGCGAGCCGCTGATCCTGCCGGCGCGGATCCCGAACCTGCTGATCAACGGCTCCTCGGGCATCGCGGTCGGCATGGCCACCAACATCCCACCGCACAACCTGTCGGAAGTGGTCGATGCCTGCCATCACCTGCTCGCCAATCCGCAGGCCTCGATCGACGAGCTGATCGAGATCATTCCCGCCCCCGATTTCCCGACCGCTGGCATCATTTACGGCGTCGCCGGCGTGCGCGACGGCTATCGCACCGGCCGCGGCCGGGTGGTGATGCGTGCCACCATGCACTTCGAAGAAATCGATCGCGGCCAGCGCATAGCGATCATCGTCGACGAGCTGCCCTACCAGCTGAACAAGCGCTCGCTGATGGAGCGCATCGCCGAACTCGTCAACGAGAAGAAGCTCGAGGGCATCTCCGACATCCGCGACGAGTCCGATAAGAGCGGCATGCGCGTGGTGATCGAGCTCAAGCGCGGCGAAGTGCCAGATGTAGTGCTGAACAACCTCTACAAGTCGACGCAGTTGCAGGACACCTTCGGCATGAACATAGTCGCGCTGGTCGACGGCCAGCCGAAGCTGCTGAACCTGAAGGAGATGCTCGAATGCTTCCTCGCGCACCGACGCGAGGTGCTGACGCGGCGCACCATCTATGAATTGCGTAAGGCCCGCGAGCGCGGCCACGTGCTGGAAGGTCTGGCCGTCGCGCTGGCCAACATCGACGAATTCATCGAGCTGATCAAGGCCGCGCCGACGCCACCGATCGCGCGCCAAGAGCTGATGGCGCGTTCCTGGGATGCGTCGCTGGTACGCGAAATGCTGGCGCGCGCCGAGGTCGAGAACGCTGCGGCGGGCGGCCGCGAGGCCTATCGTCCGGAAGGGCTGAACCCAGCCTTCGGGATGCAGGCCAACGGTAAGTACAACCTGTTTGAGACGCAGGCCCAGGAAATCCTGCAGATGCGCCTGCAGCGCCTGACCGGCCTCGAGCAGGACAAGATCATCGGCGAGTACCGCGAGGTAATGGCGCAGATCGTCGACCTGCTCGACATTCTGGCGAGCCCGGAGCGGATCACCACCATCATCAGCAAGGAGCTGACGGCGGTGAAGACCGAGTTCGGCGACGCTCGCCGCTCGCGCATCGAGCTGAACGCCACCGAGCTGAACACCGAGGACCTGATCACGCCGCAGGACATGGTGGTGACCATGTCGCATGCCGGCTACGTGAAGTCGCAGCAGCTGTCTGAGTACCGGGCACAGAAGCGTGGCGGGCGCGGCAAGCAGGCCACGCAGATGAAGGAAGACGACTGGATCGAGACGCTCTTCATCGCCAACACGCACGACTACATTCTGTGTTTCTCGAACAGCGGCCGCGTCTACTGGGTCAAAGTCTACGAGGTGCCGCAGGGGTCGCGCAACTCGCGCGGCCGACCGATCGTCAATATGTTCCCGCTGCAGGACGGCGAGAAGATCAACGTAGTGCTGCCGGTGAAGGAATTCTCGGCCGACAAGTACGTGTTCATGGGCACCTCGCTCGGCACCGTGAAGAAAACGCCGCTCGAGGCCTTCAGCCGCCCGCTGAAGAAGGGCATCATCGCGGTCGGTCTCGATGAGGGCGATTTCCTGATTGGCGCGGCGATTACCGACGGCGAGCACGACGTGATGCTGTTCTCCGATTCGGGCAAGGCGGTGCGCTTCGACGAGAACGACGTGCGACCGATGGGCCGCGAGGCGCGCGGCGTGCGCGGCATGCAGCTCGAGGACGGGCAGCAGGTGATCGCGATGCTGGTAGCCGGCGGCGAGGAGCAATCGGTGCTGACCGCCACCGAGAACGGCTATGGCAAGCGCACCCCGATCGCCGAATATACGCGGCACGGCCGCGGCACGAAGGGCATGATCGCAATCCAGACCTCCGAGCGCAACGGCAAGGTGGTGGCCGCCACCCTGGTTGAGCCGGAAAGCGAGATCATGCTGATCACTACGGCGGGCGTGCTGATCCGCACGCGCGTTTTTGAGATTCGCGAGATGGGACGGGCTACGCAAGGTGTTACACTCATTAGCCTCGATGAGGGTACCAGGCTTTCAGGCCTGCAGCAGATCGCCGAGGCGGATGCGGACAGCGAGATCGACGCCGACGACGCATCGGAGTCGGAGGGCGGCGACGCCTGAGCTGGTGGCCCGCGCCGCTGAGCGGCTGGATCGGGCGGTGCAAAAATCGTTCATATTTCCATGAGGGAGTGATGATGCAAAAACAATTCAAGCAACTGGTGCTGCTGGCCGCCATTGTACCGACGTTCGCCATGGCACAGTCGCTGTCGAACCAGGTGCCAGCTGCTTCGGCCGTGGCAGCAGCGCCGATCGACGCCGACAAGAAGGCGGCGATCAGCGACTTGCTGAACGCCATCGACGCACCGAAGCTGGTTGGCGCGATCGCCAACAGCGCGGAAATGCAGTCGAAGCAGCTCGTGCCGGCGATCCTGTCTGACGCGCTGTCGGAGAACAAAACGCTGACGGACGCGCAGAAGCAGGCCGCCGTGCCGACCCTGCAGAAGAACTCGGTGCAGAAGCTGGTCGACGGCACCGGCAAGGTGTTCGATTCGCAAGGCTTCAAGAACGACGCGATACAGGCTCAGTACGACGCTTACGCGAAGTACTACAGCACCTCGGAAATCAAGGACCTGACGACGTTCTACAAGAGCCCGACGGGCCGCAAGTTCATCCAGGTCCAGGACCAGGTCGGCCGCGAGGTAGTCAACGGCCTGATGCAGAAGTACATGCCGCAGGCGATCCAGGCGACTCGCACCCAGGCCGACAAGGAAGTCGCGGCCGTCAAGCCGGGCAAGTAAGCATGCGTTCTCGCCTCCGCCGGCGCGAGCGCGCCGCGGTTTGGCGGGGCGGCAACGTCAGTGCGATAATGGCCGTTTGCGCGTGAGCGCAAGCGGCCATTCTTTTTCTTGCGCGGTATCCGGCGGGTTCCGGGTGCGCCGCGTCCCTCCCGAGGTTCTACGATGCGCGTTTTCAATTTCTCCGCCGGTCCCGCGGCCATTCCCGAGGAAGTGCTGCGCCAGGCGGCCGACGAGATGCTCGATTGGAACGGCAGCGGCATGAGCGTGATGGAGATGAGCCATCGCGGCCGCGAGTTCACCTCAATCCATGAAACCGCGCTGGCCGACCTGCGCGAGCTGCTGGCCGTGCCGGACAACTACCGCGTGCTGTTCCTGCAGGGTGGCGGTATCGGCGAGAACGCGATCGTACCGATGAACCTGCTCGGCACGCGCCAGAGCGTCGACTTCGTGGTGACCGGCTCCTGGTCGCAGAAGTCGTTCAAGGAAGCGCAGAAGTACGGCACTTCGCACCTGGCTGCCACCGGGCGCACCGAGGACGGTTTCACGCGCGTGCCGACCTTCTCCGAATGGCAGATGTCGGCCGATCCGGCTTATGTGCATTTGTGCACTAACGAGACCATCGACGGCGTCGAGATCTTCGATATCCCCGATACCGGAAGCGTGCCGCTGGTCACCGACGTCTCCTCGCACATCCTGTCACGCCCGCTCGACATCAGCCGCTACGGTGCGCTGTTCGGTGGCGCGCAGAAGAACATCGGCATGGCCGGTGTGACACTGGTGATCGTGCGTAAGGACCTGCTCGACCGCGCGCTGCCGATCTGCCCGTCGGTCTTCGAATGGAAGACAGTGGCCGCCAACAATTCGATGTACAACACGCCGCCCACCTATGCGATCTACATCGCCGGGCTGGTATTCAAGTGGCTGAAGGCGCAGGGCGGCCTGGAAGCGATCGAGGCGCGCAACGTCGAGAAGGCGGCGCTGCTCTACGACGCGATCGACGCCAGCAGCTTCTATCTCAACAAGGTCGAGAAAAACGCGCGTTCGCGCATGAATGTGCCGTTTTTCCTCGCCGACGAAACGCGCAATGAAGACTTCCTTGCCGGCGCGAAAGTGCGCGGGCTGCTGCAGCTGAAGGGCCACAAGTCCGTCGGCGGCATGCGGGCATCGATCTATAACGCGGTGCCGCTCGCGGGTGTGAAGGCGCTCGTCGAGTACATAAAGGATTTCGAGCGCAGCCAGGCCTGACGGCTGCGGGCGCGCTCTTCAAGTACGGCATTCAGCATGAACGACGAACTCAACTCCCGACTTAAACCGTTGCGCGAGCATATCGACGCGATCGATACGCAGCTGATCTCGCTGCTGAACCAGCGCGCCGCGGTGGCGCTCGAGGTCGGCGAGGTCAAGAAGGAATTTAAGGCACCGGTGTTCCGCCCCGAGCGCGAGCAGCAGGTGATCGCTCGCTTGCAGGAGATGAGCGAAGGACCGCTAGTCGGCGAGCACATCAATGCGATCTGGCGTGAGATTATGGCCGCCAACCGCTCGCTGGAAAAGACCATCCGCGTGTCCTTCCTCGGGCCGATCGGCACCTACAGCGAACAGGCGATGTTCGAATACTTCGGGCAATCGATCGAGGGGCTGCCTTGCCCATCGATCGACGAGGTGTTCCGCGGCGTCGAGGCCGGTGCCTCAGAGTTCGGCATCGTGCCGGTCGAGAATTCGGCCGAGGGGGTGGTCTCGCGCACGCTCGATCTGCTGCTGCACACGCAGCTGCTGATCGGCGGCGAGCTGTCGCTGCCGATCCACCAAAACCTGCTCTCGCAAAGCGGCAGCCTCAACGGCGTGAAGCGCGTCTGTGCGCATGCGCAGTCGCTCGCGCAATGCCAGCGCTGGCTGGCCGCCAATGCGCCGCACCTGGAGTACCAGGCGGTGGCGAGCAATGCCGAGGCGGCGCGCCTGGCGGCCGACGAGCTGAACGTGGCGGCGGGGGGGGGGGGGGGGGGGGGGGGGGGGGGGGGGGGGGGGGGGGGGGGGGGGGGGGGGGGGGGGGGGGGGG
>JAYFSB010000120.1:0-6035 GCA_040946865.1 Burkholderia sp. | reverse complement strand
GCTAATCGACAAGCTCAAACGCATGCACTTCGGTCGCAAGTTCGAGCAACTCGATCGCCAGATCGAGAACCTCGAAATCCGGCTCGCGGGCGGCACTGAGATGCCGATGCTTGGTGAGGACGTGTCCGAGCAACTTGCCCCGTATCGCGGCAGCGTTCAGGGTGATCCGCACGATCCGGCGCAAGATGCTCTGCCCGAGCTGCGGCCACATCGAACAGCCACCGATGCCAGGCCTCCCGATTGAGCGCAGCATTGCCCATCCCAGCGCGCTCGCCGATATCGTCGTGTCGAAGTTCGCGGATCATCAACCGCTGCATTGGCAAGCGGAGATCGCTGCGCGCGCCGGTGTGACGCTTGATCGTGCCAGCATGGGCCGCTGGGTCGGCCAGATCGAAGCGATCCAGCGCTACACGTTGCGTCCCGGCAAATTACACACGGACGACACGCCGGTCGGCCGTGCTCGCGCCAGGCAACGGGAAGACCCTGTGACTGGTCGGTTCTGGGTCTACACACGCGACGATCGCCGCTCGGGCTCGACTGAACCGGCTGCGGTATGGTTCGACTTCTCGTCGGACCAAAGGCGTCCACCCTCAAATCCGGCTCGCAGCATTCCACGGCATTCTGCAGGCGGATGCCTACACCGGCTTCGGTCAGCTGTACGCGAGCGGCGATGTTCATGAGGCAGCATGCTGGGATCATGCCCGGCGCAAGGACTACGCGACATCCACGCGAGCACGCCGAGCTCGGACACCCAGACATTGCTCACGATGATTGGCGAGCGCTACGGCATCGAAGCCGATATCCGAGGCAAGCCACCCGATAAGCGCCTGCGCGTACGACAGGAAAAGGCCAAGCCGCTGCTCGCCAAAGCAATCCACTACTCGTTGAACCACTGGGCAGCGCTCGTGTTCTCCTGCGAGGACGGCCGGACCGGGATCAGCAACGCGCTTGCCGAGAACGCCCTACCGTGCAAGCTCAACGGCATCAATCCGCGCGCCTATCTGGAATACGTCCTGACTCACATCGCTGATTACCTCATCACCCGCATCGACGGGCTGCTGCCCTGGAACGGCGCGGACAAGCTGAAGCCGGCCGCCATTCCTCCGTCCACTGCCTGATTGCCGACTAGATCCAGATAAATCGTGTCCACGATCGCTGATCGTGGGCGCGATCTCACGTGATCCACACAAATTCCACGTGCTCATCATCTTGCCTCACGCGCGTGCGAATGGGGGACCGGTCTTGCCGAATCGCTTACGTCCATGGAATCCGAAACGCATATCGGTGACGCCCGCCGCAAGCCAGATACGTGTACCGGTAGGCAAAGAGATCATGATCTCAGGTTCTCCAATACGGTTCGCAGCATATCCGTGGTCGACAACGCCGTCGACCTTGACCACCGGTCGTCCGATCCGGACTTCAATGTGCCAACGGGTACGACCGATTTTGCGATCTCCGGTTTGATTGGTGGCGCTGCGATGACCTCCGGCCTCATATCGCTCACGACCGTCACTGGCAGCAGCGTTACCTCTGACGCCCTTTGCTCGGCACGATACTGGTGTCGCCAGGTGAACGCCAGATTCGCATTCGGACCATGCTCGCGGACCAGTTTGGCGACTGAAATACCTGGCTCGCGCGCGGCGATTGCGATGCGACGCCAGAACTCAGGACTATAGTTCGGGCGTCCTTTGCGACTACCAAGCTTCTCTGTGTCTAACAAAGTGGTGTTTATCACTTCGAAAATGATGGACACCACTTTGGCGTCGATTTTTGCTGTCGTCTACGACGGCCATGCCGAGTCGCCTACGTGCTGAGCGTCCCAGATATCGACAAAAAAATCATTCCGATCAAGGGTCTGGCGATTGGCTTTCAGTGATATCCACAGGTTTGCCAACAAAAACTGTGGATAATTCTGGCTTCGTCGGATTTGTCCGTAAGCGATCGATAAACCCGCTTTTATGGATTTGACAGTAGCGAGGCACACCTGGCATTTTCATGCGAGTAGGAGATGCCATGGATTGGGATGCCCATGTCAAGGCGCTCGCGCCGAGTTATTGTCGAAAGTGGTGTACGGCAGGCGGACGGAATTTTGAGAAGGCGGTGGTGGTTTAGCTGAGAATGTTGCGTGTCAGAAGTACAACCAGCGAATCCGGCGGGAGCCGGAACCGGCCACCATAAAAAATGGCTATTTTGAAATTTGAGTGGGTTAGGCGACATGTGGGTTGATCTTCGAGAAGTCGGTAAGCGACTCGGCATGGCCGTCGTAGACGCCAGCAAAGATCGACGCCAAAGTGGTGTCCATCATTCTCGAAGTGATGGACACCACTTTGTTAGACACTGAGAAGCCGGGTAGTCGCAAAGGACGCCCGAACCATAGTCCTGAGTTCCGGCGTCGCATAGCAATCGCCGCGTGCGAGCCAGGTGTTTCAGTCACCAAACTGGCCCGCGAGTATGGTCCGAGTGTGAATCTGGCGTTCACCTGGCGGCACTGGTATCGTGCTGAACAAAGGGCGTCAGAGGCAACGCTGCTGCCAGTGACGGTCGTGAGCGATATGAGGCCGGAGGAGGTCATCGCAGCGCCACCAATCAAACCGGAGATCGCGAAACTGGCCGTACCCGTTGGCACGAGTGAAGTCCGGCTCGGACGAGTGGTGGTCAAGGTCGACGGCGTTGTCGACCCCGATATGCTGCGAACCGTATTGGGGAGCCTGCGATCATGATCTCTTTGCCTACCGGTACACGTATCTGGCTTGCGGCGGGCGTCACCGATATGCGTTTCGGATTCCAGGGAATGGCTGCGAAAGTACGACAACGCTCGAAGAAAATCCGCTGGGTGGCCACCTATTCATCTTCCGTGGATGCCGGGCGATCTCGTCAAGATGCTGTGGGCCACTGATGACGGGCTCTGGCTGATTACAAAGCGATTGGAGCGAAGTCAGTTTATCTGGCTGCTATGCATGATTACCGTCGTTCACGTGCAAACCGGGCAATTTACCACCCACTCGAAATTCAAAAGAGGCATGAAAATGCCAGGTGTACCTCGCTGCCGTCAAATCCGTAAAAGCGGGTTTATCGATCGTTTACCGATCGGCTGGCCGCCTTCTTCTTGCCGATGGTACGCGTGATGTAGTACTGCTGCGCGATCGACAGCACGTTATTGACCACGTAGTACAGTACCAGGCCGACCGGGAAGAAAAAGAACATCACCGAGAACGCGATCGGCATGAACATCATCATTTTGGCCTGGACCGGGCCCGGCGGCGGCGGGTTCAGGCGCGTCTGCAGGAACATCGAACCGGCCAGCAGCACCGGCAGGATAAAGAATGGATCGCGCTGAGACAGGTCGTGGATCCAGAGAATCCAGGGCGCGCCTCGCATTTCCACCGAGGCCAGCAGCATCCAGTACAACGAGATGAACACCGGAATCTGGATCACCACCGGCAGACAGCCGCCGAACGGGTTGACCTTCTCCGTCTTGTAGAGCTCCATCAGCGCCGCGTTCATCTTCTGCGAATCGCTCTTGAAGCGTGCGCGCAGCGCCTGCATGCGTGGCGTGATTTCCTTCATGCGCGCCATCGACTTGTAGCTCGTCGCGGACAGCGGGAAGAACACGGCCTTGATCAGCAGCGTGAGCAGGACGATCGACCAGCCCCAGTTGCCGACGTAACCATGGATCTTCTGCAGCAGCCAGAACAGCGGCTTGGCGATGATCGTCACCCAGCCGTAATCCTTGACCAGGTCGAGGCCCGGGGCGATGCCTTCCAGCACGTGCTCCTCTTCCGGCCCGGCGAATAGGCGCGCCGAGACGTCTGCCGACTGGCCCGTCTCGATAGTCTTGACCGGCTCCTTCACGCCCACGCGGTAGAGCGACAGATCGATCTTCTCGACATAGATGTCGCGCTTGACGCCCTGCTGCGGAATCCAGGCCGACGCGAAGTAATGCTGGACCATAGCCACCCAGCCATTGTCGGCCGAACTGATATATTCCGCCTTGTTCTTGTCGATATCGCTGAAGGTGATCTTCTGGAAGTGCTTCTGGTCTGTATAGACGGCCAGCCCGAGGAAGGTGTGGGAGAACAGCGGCGTTTCTACCGGCGTGCTGTCGCGCACGATTTCCATGTAGACGGTCGGCGTGACCGGTGCTGTGCCGACGTTGTCGATCTTGGTATCGACGCCGATCACATAGCTGCCGCGCGTGAAGGTATAGGTCTTCACCACCTTCAGGCCGCCCTTCTCCTGCGACTCGAACGACAGCTTCATGCTGTCCTGGCCGGCCGCCAACGCGCTTGGGTTGCCCGCCACTGGCGTGTATACGTCGTTGTGGTTCGGGAAGTTGCCGCCCGTCACGCCGGTGCGCGCCAGGTAGGTGTGATCCTTGATGTGGTCGAACAGCGTGACGAACAGGTCGGGCTGCTTGCCGTCACCTCCCTTCTTCAGCGTCAGCTTCGCGAGCGTGCCGCCGCGTGTGTCGATCTCGCCGTCATAGATGTCGGTCGAGAACTTCACCAGCTGCGCCTGGGTGATCGGCGCGGTGGAATCGGGTGCCGTGGTCGAAGCGGCCGGCAGGTCCGCAAGGGTGCTGCTGCTCACATCGGTCGAGGAGGCACCAGTGGTCTGTGTAACGTTCGGGAAGAACATCGACTGGCGTCCATGGGCACGCTGCCAGTTGTCGTACAGCATGACCGCTGACATGAAGAAGATCACCCATAGGACGGTGTGTTTGATATCCATGCGTTGTCTCAGAATCGATGGGACGGCGCTTCAGCGTCGTGGCTGGCGCAAGGATCGGATCGGGTCGGTGGAACCAGATCGATTCCGCCGGCGGAAAAAGGATGGCAGCGGCACAGACGCCTGGCAGCCAAGTAGGTGCCGCGCGCGGTGCCATGATACTGGATTGCCTCGCGCGCGTAATCCGAACAGGAAGGATAAAAACGGCAACGGCTGCCGAGGAAAGGACTCACGGCAGCCTTGTAGAAACGCAGCAACGCGATCAAAACCGTTTGCATAGCAAGTCGGTGCCTGCGCGCCGCCATGTGGGCCAGACGTATGGTGTCGACGCATCCGGCCCGTACCTCGTGGGGAAAGCTCAGTCCGCCGAGGACTTCGCGGTGCCGCGCCGGACGACATCGCGCACCGCCTTGTCCAGCAGCTCGCGGATCTCGCCCTCGCACAACGCGGCGAGCGGCGCGGAAGCCGCGCTCGGCATCGCATTCGCGTCGAAGCGCGTATACAGCCGCAGCAGCAGGTCCCAGCCTGCGAACTCGGTGCGCCGCCGGCGAAACGCGTCACGGGCGAGGCGCTTCACCAGGTTGCGCGTGACCGCGCGCGGCGCGAACTTCTTGCCGATCACCAGGCCCAAACGCGCGGCGGCGCCCGTCGGTTTGCCGTAGATCACGAAGTGCGCGCTGCGCCGCCAAGGTCGCAAATGAAAAACGGATGAGAACTCATCCGTTTTTAGAAGCCGCGCGGCTTTCGGGAAGGTCGCGTCCACTAGCAACGGATCGATGCCGGGGCCTGCGACTGTGTTGCCCGCATCGCCGCGCACGGCACACACGACGTGTCGCCCACCCTATATGGCCAGGCGCTTGCGGCCCTTCGCACGACGTGCATTGATGACCTTGCGGCCACCCGTCGTCTTCATGCGGACGCGGAAACCATGGGTACGCTTGCGACGCGTAACGGAAGGTTGGTAGGTACGTTTCATGTTGCTCCCACTTTGACGAGAATATCGGTAATCAGGGACAGCGGGTCCAATCCCTCAGGGCACCGGGTGAACGCAATCGCCGACAAATCTAAGACTAGTTTTCGCGTAACCTGTTATTTAAACTGTTTTTCTGTGGACGGTCAATACCTTAGGCAGGGCTTCCGCATGAAGAGGTCCGTGTGGCAAGAGTGAGCGGGCGGAAGTTAGTGGTTGTAAGCATCGGCGTGCTGGGGTTTAGACAATGCTGAACAAGCGTCTGCATTCGTGATGTCGTCAAGCCTGCGAAGCGAATCGATCATGAACGAAGTTGTCCTGGTTTGTTGTCGGTCGT
>JAYFSB010000119.1:0-6054 GCA_040946865.1 Burkholderia sp. | reverse complement strand
TTGCCTTGCTCGGGTCATATCCACCTATCTATAACGGCTGGACCACGGGGACGGTGAACTTGATCAGCATTGCCTTAAATGTGAACACTGCATAGAACGCCAGCAGCTAGTCGCGATTTTCGATCAGTTTTTCTGCCACATTTAGGTACTTTGCCGAGTCGCTATCGACGAAGTCATTGAATGCGACCAGCGCGTTGAGCACGTTACCCATCTTGGGAAACCAGCAGCGCTGATACTTCGTCTGCGGGAACACTTCCTCCATCGCCGACCAGAAGCCCATTGCGCCGTCGCCGCGCGCGAGTAACGGACCAGCCGGCAGACCGCGCTCTTCAGATTCAGCAGCAGCTCGCACCACGACTCCTTCGATTCCCGGTAGCCGTCGCCAATCGCCACACGCTCTTTCTCGCCTTTCGGCGTCACGCCGATGATCACCACAGCAGGCATTGGCCGTCCGAATCGTCACTGCGCACGCCAGTGTGAATGCCGTCTCGGCCCACTGCGCCTTGAGCCGGCTCACCGTGTTTGGTGACATGCCTGCGACCTTGCCACCGAGCATAATGCCCAGCGCCTCGCTCATGTCATCCGTCGAGATGTCGCACAGAGGTATAGCCACGGCAGCGCCGCCGACGCGCACGTACGGCGGCACGACCGCCAAATTGAAGTGGATGCCCAAGCTCGAGCAGGTAGCCATTACGCACAACAGTGCGTCAGCCATCGATCGATTTCACATTGCTGTACTGCTCCAGCATAGCGGCAAGCTCCGCTTCAACTGTCTGCTGGATTAGCTCGTCGAGCACGCTCTTCGCTTCGTTCGTAGACTTTTTCATGGTGGCCGGTTCCGACTCCCATCGGGTTCGCTGGTGGTGCTTTTGACACGCAACATTCTCAGCTAAACCGCCACCGCCTTCTCAACATTCCGTCTGCCCGCGCCGTACACTACTTTCAATAATAACTCCTCTGCGAGACCGCCGGCATCAAGGTTTACTTCGCTGATCCGCATAGCCCTTTGGGTAGCGCGAGCGCAACGAGAACACCAACTGACATGTTGCGTCAGCACATGCCAAAGGGTTTTACGGATCTGGGCGTGTTCTCCCAGGCTGAGCTCGACGATATCGCCTGGCAGATAGATGAACGCCCGCCCGCGCAAGGCTTGAGCTGGAAGTGTCCGGCCGAACCGTTCATGCCCGAATCGTTCGATGTTCGTCAGAATCATCATGAAATCGTTGCCTTGGGGGATGCCCTTCGGATGCAACGGGCTTCTGTTACACTTCAACCTTGAAACCACGGCCACTCGAGCCACTCGATCCGACCCACGTGGGCGTCCCGGATCGCTCTTCACGCGTGACTTCACCGACGGTAGCAATGGTTCGATCAGCTTCTACAATTCGTCGCTAATGAGAGCGGCGCTTCCATTCTGGGGTTCCCGTTGCTTAGGTGCCCAGGGCTAACAGGTCGCCGAGAAAATAAACAACCACTTCACAGGGTTTTTGAATTGGCCTCTTACGAGCCGTTCAGTCCTGGGTCGAGGACACCGTGCAGGCTTCCCGAGGTGAGCTCAACTGCCTTCGCCACACACCTGCCAGATTTACCACCCCGGCCCTTGATGATTATGGACTTCACAATCAGTTGTTGCCCGTCCGACCGAATAGGCCTCGTATCTGGTTTCTGTTCGTCAGATCGTGGTTTTGTTCCGCGCTTCTTTCAGACCCTACTTCGCGACGACGCCTTGGCGCTTCACTAACCCTTCACCCCCATCACGCTGGATAGGGGACCTTTCACCCCCGAGCTGTTGAGCGAGCATGCACGGCACACAACCGCGCTGCCGGTAGAACAGCACCTCCGCCGGCTGCGCGTAGAGCGCGTAGAGCGTCACGCGGCGGAGGCCTTTCGCTCAGGCCTCCGCCACGAGCGCACCCGGCAGCACCGACACGCGGCCGATGGTGCTGCCGGGCAACAGGAAGCACGCAGTACTGACCGCGTGGTGCCCCGCCCTCGGCTTGGCCCCGCACCAGGGTAGGCACCGCATGATGGGCGAGAGGATCCTCTTCATCGAGATCCAGCTGCGGGCGCGACGCGCTGCTCGTGCACGAACCCCGAATCACGGATACGTGCCGCATCGGCACCGAGCCGCGTCCAGTCGTCCGTTTCCACCTCGATCCGCTCCATCTCGGCCCGCCTCCGTCGACTTGATCGGCACAGAGGCGCTCAGTCCTGCTCGAACACCTCTCGCAATGCCAGCCCCACCGCATCCGCATGCCAGACCGTACGCGCCCATCTTGAAGAATTCATGAGAATCATGCTCGACATGATTACCGGCCGCGCGCAGCTTGTCTGCGTAAGCGGTCGGCCGAGTTCGGCTCGTACTAACGAGAAGAACCACTGGATGGTCTCGGTCGTCAGCAAGGTAACCGCGAGCGAGCCGTGCATGCGAGGCCATCTGCTGGTAAGCCGTGAGGCCCGGGGTAGAGATCAGCATCTGCAGCCGCGGCGCGATACCGGAATCGCGCCCGAGTACTGCCACCGCGTCGGCCAGCATGCCGACAGCGCTGTCGCCGCCGACCGCTAGGCACGCCGCATCGACGCCGAATTCACTGACGTGCGCGGGTCGGGAAACGTGCCTCAGCCGCGAACCGGTAATCGACCGACAGCACTGCGCAATGCGCGTCATGCGTGTCGAGACTGCCGACCGTGACGCCGTCGCGGATCGACGCGCGCAGCAAGTTCCTCAACCACGGCCTGCGGCATCTGCGGACGCATAGGTGGCATGTCGAGCACCTGGGCGATTCCGGGAATCGAGCAGCATCGGAGCGGCAGGTGGTAGCCAAAGGGTGAACAGCGGCACATGATGCCACGCACCGGCCGCGGGCGGAGCTCAGCCCAGCGCTACGAGCTGCTTGCCGAAGTTATGCCCCTTAAGCATGCCGAGGAAAGCCTCGGGTGCCCGCTCGATGCCCTGCGCGATGGTCTCGCGATAATGCAGCTCATGCCGCGTTACCAGCTCGCCCAGTTTAGCCAGCGCCGCCGGCCAGACCTCAGGATGATCGGTGACGATGAAGCCCTCCACACGCAGCTGTGCCCTCAGGATCAGCCCAGGTTGCCGGATCGGCGCGGCCTCGCCGTCGTAACCGGCGATCATCCCGCAGAGTGCGACGCGGCCGAAGGCGTTCATCAGCGCCAGCGTCGCATCGAAACCGGGGCCACCGACGTTCTCAAAACAAAGGTCGATGCCGTCAGGCGCGGCGGCCGCAAGATCCTCGGCCAGGTGCCTGGCCTTGTAATCGACGCAAGCGTCGAGGCCCAGCGTGTCGCGCACGTAGCGACACTTGTGCTCGCCGCCGGCGATGCCGATCACGCGGCAATCGGCGCGCCGCGCGAGCTGCCCCACCACGCTGCCGACCGCACCGCTCGCCGCACTGACCAGCAAGGTCTGCCCTGCGCGCGGCTCGAGTAGGCGATTCAGGCCGTACCAGGCCGTCACGCCCGGCATACCCATCACGCCGAGATGGGCCGACAGCGGCACCCGCGAGGCATCGACATTGCGCAACCCTTTGCCGTTCGAGACGCCATGCGTCTGCCAGCCGAACATGCCGACTACGTGATCGCCGGGTGCATAGCCGGCATGACGCGACTCGATCACCTCGCCGGCCGTCTCGCCGATCATCACCTCGCCGAGCGGCTGCGGTGCCGCATAGGACTTCGCTTCGCTCATGCGCCCGCGCATGTATGGGTCGAGCGAAAGGAAGCGGTTGCGCACGCGCAATTCGCCTTCGCGCAGCGGCGCGAACGGCGTCTCGACGAGTCGGAAATTGTCGAGGCTGGCCGCGCCTTCGGGGCGAGATACCAGCAGAACCTGCCGATTGATGTCGGTCATCGCTGTCTCCTGACTTTGTCCTGATGCCCGCCGTGCCGGGAAGGCACTCCCCGGCCTCATCCCTGCGCGAGCCGAAATGACTTGCTCCGAATCCGCGCCTGGATCGGTGCGCGGGCGATATCGCGGCCCACCGCCAGCCTCTTCATTTAATTGAAGAGGTGCCGATCGCCTTGGCGACGAAGTTGCCATGGCTGTCGCGCACCTCGCCCTCGCAATAGACTATGGGGGTCATGCGGTGCATCACGCGGCCATAGGTGCGCAGCTCGCGGCGCCTCGACTGCATGAAGTGACCTTTATCTCCACCGTCACCACGCCCACGCCGTCGTCGGCCAGCGGCAGCGCGATCTCGCTGCCGCCATCCTTGGCCGAGACGAGCTGCACGCCGAGCGCATCGATGAAGGGGCTCTCGATGGCGAGCGGCACCTTGCGCGGGCTGGCGTCGTCCGTCGTCGTCCGGTCCGGCGATGCCTTTTGTGTCATGTTGCCTTCTTGCTGAATTAAAGTCAAATCCGGTGTACAGGAGCGTCGTCATGATCAGGCGGCTCAGCGGTTGCTGAGCCGGTGTGCTATCGGTCACCGGGACGCCGTCTTTAAATGCGATTCCACCGAGCATCTCTGTAAGCTTTTCCGGTGCCAGGATCCTGCGCCACGACTGTTCGGCCGACTCGATCAACTTGAACGCCAGGCCGAGAAACATCGCACCCGACACGCAGTTGCGCGTGCGTTTGGCCCGATGCCGCACCGTCGTGAACGTCGACTCGAATGTGACCAGCGCGTCGGCGCGCGTGGTCGCCATTCAGATGTCTTGCAGCGCCTTCTTCACGCGCCCCTGTCGAGACGTCGGTAACGCGTTGAGCACGTTACCCATCTTGTGAAACCAGCAGCGCTGATACTAGCAGCGCTGATACTTCGTCTGCGGGAACACTTTCTCCATCGCCGACCAGAAGCCCATTGCGCCGTTGCCACGCGCGAGCAACGGACCAGTCGGCAGGCCGCGCTTCTTCAGATTCAGCAGCAGCTCGCACCACGACTCCTTCGATTCCCGGTAGCCGTCGCCAATCACCACACGCTCTTTCTCGCCTTCCGGCGTCACGCCGATGATTACCAGCAGGCATTGGCCGTCCGAATAGTCACTGCGCACGCCAGTGTGAATGCCGTCGGCCCACTGCGCCTTGAGCCGGCTCACCGTGTTTGGTGACATGCCTGCGACTTCGCCACCCAGCATGATGCCCAGCGCCTCGCTCATGTCACCCGTCGAGATGCCGCGCAGGTATAGCCACGGCAGCGCCGCCGACGCGCGCGCCGACTTGGGCCCGTACGGCGGCACGACCGCCGAATTGAAAGTGGATGCCCGAGCTCGAGCAGGTAGCCGTTACGCACAACCGTGTGTCGGCCATCGATCGATTTCACGTTGCTGTACTGCTCGAGCATAGCGGCAAGCTCCGCTTGCCTCTGTTGGATTTCGAGTGGGTGGTAAATTGCCCGATTTGCACGTGAGCGACGGTAGTCATGCATAGCAAGTTGTTCGAGACGGCTTTATAATACCAGCGATCGGTGGTTCGTAAACGGCATCGATTTCGTTTCCGGCAGTCGCTTCCCGCATCCAGAGATCGCCGGCGGCCATCCCGTGCACGACACCGTTGTCAAGCGCTACCGGCACTTGAACTTTTCCAGTACGACTGCTTTCTCGACGTGCGCACGCCTCGCATCAAGCTGCCCGACGGCCGCGTGGCGCTCGTCGAGTCCGAGTGGGCCAGCAAAGCTCAAGGGCTTCACGCTGCTGTTCGAGGCCATGGTGCTGATGCTCGCCCAGCAGATGTCGTTCACCGCAGTCGCCCGTACCGTCGGGGAGTCCTGGCATCAGGTGAACGCCATTTGCAAACGCTATGGCGAACTCGCGCTCGCCGAGATCGACCTGTCCGACATGACGAGCATTGCCGTCGACGAAACGTCCTACGCAAAGTCGCGTTCGTGACCGAAGGCAAGGATGCTGCGACGATCGAACCGTTCGTCGCGCGCTTATGCGAGCATGGGGTAGAGCCCGAGCAGATCACGTCGGTCAGCATTGACATGTCACCCGCGTTCATCAAAAGCGTCGAGACGAATCTGCCGAATGCTCGCATCCCCTTCGACAAGTTCCACATCGTCGCTCATGCGTCGAAAGCCGTGGACCCAATGCGGCG
>JAYFSB010000118.1:0-6084 GCA_040946865.1 Burkholderia sp. | reverse complement strand
GGCCCGCCGACCATCTGAATAGCACCCAGGACGACCGACAACAAACCAGGACAACTTCGTTCATGATCGATTCGCTACGCAGACCTGACGACATCGCGAATGCAGACACTTGATCAGCATTGCCTTAACCCGACCTGGGGCCAACCGATGGAAGTCCAAGCGATCGGAAGTAACGATTTGAGAGCGCGATCCTGAGCGCAGGATTGCAGTGCAGCGCCATTTACCGTGCGGCGAACCCGCCACCTGGGCCGGTGTGGGGTGTGGGGTGTGGGGTGTGGGGTGTGGGGTGTGTGTGGGGGGGGGAGCCGCGAGGCCCATCCCCCCGATTTGCAGGACCGGGCGCGCATCGCTGCGCAACCCGTCGATGCGATATCGACCGAGATCGATTACATGTCCATGCCCATGCCGCCCATGCCACCGGGCATGCCGCCAGGCATCGGAGCATCTTCCTTCGGCAGCTCGGCAACTGCTGCGTCCGTCGCCAACAGCAGGCCAGCCACCGAAGCTGCGTTCTGCAGCGCGGTGCGCGTGACCTTGGTCGGATCGACCACGCCAGCCTCGACCATGTCAGCGTACTTGCCCGTTGCGGCATTGTAGCCGTAGTTGCCCGAACCGGCGGCAACCGCAGCGACCACGACGCTGGCTTCTTCGCCGCCGTTCGTGACAATCTGGCGCAGCGGCTCTTCCATGGCACGCAGCACAATCTTGATACCGGCGCTCTGGTCGGCGTTGGCCCCGGTCAGAGCGGCGATGGCGGTGCGAGCGCGGATCAGCGCGACGCCACCACCAGCCACGATACCTTCTTCCACAGCTGCACGTGTGGCGTGCAGTGCGTCTTCGACACGCGCCTTCTTTTCCTTCATTTCGACTTCGGTCGCGGCACCGACCTTGATCACGGCTACGCCGCCTGCCAGCTTAGCAACGCGCTCTTGCAGCTTCTCGCGATCGTAGTCCGAGGTGGCTTCCTCGATCTGGGCGCGCACTTGCTTGACTCGTGCCTCGATGTTTACAGCTTCGCCGGCACCATCGATGATCGTGGTGTTTTCCTTACCCACTTCAATGCGCTTGGCCTGGCCTAGCTCGGCCAGTGTGGCCTTCTCAAGCGTCAGACCGGTTTCTTCCGCAACCACTTGACCGCCGGTCAGAATCGCGATGTCTTCCAGCATCGCCTTGCGACGGTCGCCAAACCCCGGAGCCTTGACGGCAATGGTCTTCAGGATGCCGCGAATGTTGTTGACCACCAGGGTGGCCAGCGCTTCACCCTCGACGTCCTCGGCAATGATCAGCAGCGGCCGACTGGCCTTCGCGACTTGTTCCAGGACCGGCAGCAGGTCACGGATGTTCGATACCTTCTTGTCGTGCAGCAGCACGAACGGGTTGTCGAGGACGGCGACTTGCTTGTCCGGGTTGTTGATGAAGTACGGCGACAGGTAGCCGCGGTCGAATTGCATGCCTTCGACGACGTCAAGCTCGTCAGCCAGCGACTTACCATCTTCGACGGTGATCACGCCTTCCTTGCCAACCTTGTCCATCGCTTCAGCGATGTGATCGCCGATCGAGGAATCGCTGTTCGCCGAGATCGAGCCGACCTGGGCGATTTCCTTGTTGGTAGTACAAGGCTTGCTGATCTTCTTCAGCTCTTCCACTGCAGCGACGACAGCCTTGTCAATGCCGCGCTTCAGGTCCATCGGATTCATGCCCGATGCGACGTACTTCATGCCTTCGCGGACGATCGATTGCGCGAGGACGGTTGCCGTCGTCGTGCCGTCGCCGGCGTTGTCGCTCGTCTTAGAAGCGACTTCCTTGACCATCTGCGCACCCATATTCTGGAGCTTGTCCTTCAACTCGATTTCCTTAGCGACCGACACGCCGTCCTTGGTCACCGTCGGGCCACCAAACGAGCGCTCGAGGACCACGTTACGGCCTTTCGGACCCAGCGTGACCTTCACTGCATTGGCGAGAATGTTCACGCCTTCAACCATCTTCGAGCGAGCGGAATCGCCGAACACGACTTCTTTAGCTGCCATCTTTTAACTCCTTGAATTCTGTAATGGATTTGCTGGGAAGCGTTACGCGGGGTTACGCCGCGTTGACCACAGCCATGATGTCTTCTTCGCGCATCACGAGCAGTTCCTGGCCGGCGACCTTGACGGTCTGGCCAGCGTACTTGCCGAACAGGACGCGATCGCCAACCTTCACGTCGAGCGCGATCGGCGTGCCCTTGTCGTCACGCTTGCCCGGGCCGATCGCCAGCACTTCGCCTTGATCCGGCTTTTCAGCGGCGGCATCCGGGATCACGATGCCCGATGATGTCTTGGTTTCCTGATCCAGGCGTTTGACGATCACGCGATCGTGCAAAGGACGAAGGTTCATGTTCACTCCTTTCTTGAATGGGATGAAGTACACAAGGAAGCCGGCGGGTTGCCGCCCGCCGACGAATTGTTAGCACTATCGTGCAGTGAGTGCTAATTATATCGACGAGGTTTGACAAATTCAAGAACGAGGGAGAGAGATTTTTTATGGCTCTCTTGAAAAATTAGTGTGTTACGGGACATGTGAGTTGATCTTCGAGAAGCCGAACTTGCCGGCGATCAGAAACAGCACGGTGCGCATGGTCGTGAGGTTGGTGTATCCACGCACCTTTCGCATGGTCGTGAGGTTGGTGTATCCACGCACCTTTCGCATGGTCGTGAGGTTGGTGTATCCACGCACCTTTCGCTTGGCAGCCTAAAAGAGTCCGTTGATAGCTTCCAGGAAGCCGTTGGTCTGACGCGTCTGGGTCCAAGCAACGATACCGTCGACATGACTGCGGATCATGCGGGCGACGTCCTTCATCGGATCGACCTTCGAGTGCATGACTCGAGTGCATGACGTTCGTGCACCAATTTCTCTGACGACGTTGATCTGCTTGTGATCGAGAATCTCCCGAAGTTACTCGCGATAACTTTTACTCGCGATAGCGCCACGCGCAGGCGATCCGCTTGGTCGTGACGTTCACGATCAGGGCATCGAGATCGGCGCGTTGCGCGGCGGTCAGCCAGTCGCGATCCTTCAGCAGCGACCATCGCAATCCCTTGAGTTCCAGATTGGTTCGCTGCTCGATTTGGCGCATGAGCGTTGGCGCTTGGCGCATGAGCGACGACGTAGAACTTGTCGAAGGTGATGCGAGCATTCGGCAGGTTCATCTCGACGCCTTTGATGAACGCGTGCGACATGTCAGTGCTGACCGACGTGATCTGCTTGGGCTCTCCCCCATGCGCGCGATGAACGCTTCGATCGTCGCAACATCCTTGCCTTCGGTCACGAACACGACTTTACGTTCGAGCGCATCAGTCACGCGCGTCAGGTAGTTGTGTCCGCGCTGGTAGACCGTTTCGTCGACGGCAATGCTCGTCCTGTCAGACAGGTCGATCTCGGCGAGCGCGAGTTCGACATAGCGTTTGCAAATGGCGTTCACCCGATGCCAGGACTCGCCGACTGCATGGGCGACTGCATGGGCGACTGCGGTGAACGACATCTGCTGGGCGAGCATCAGCACCATTGCCTCAAACAGCAGCGTGAAGCCCTTGAGCTTTGCCGGCCCACTCGGGCTCGACGAGCGCCACGTGGCCGTCAGGCAGCTTGATGCGAGGCGTACGCACTTCGAGAAAGCAGTCGTGCTGGAAGAAGTTCAAGTGCCGGTAGCGCTTGACAACGGTGTCGTGCACGGGATGGCCGCCGGCGATCTCTGGATGCAGGAAGCGACTGCCGGCAACGAAATCGATGTTGACCGTCAACCGCTTCGCCGCCGCGTCGAAATCGATGCCGTTCACGAACCACGGATCGCTGATACCCAAAGCCGTCTCGAACAATTTGCTATGCATGACTACCGTCGCTCATGTGCAAATCGGATAATTTACCACTCATTCGAAATTCAAAACAGAGGCAGCAATGGAAACGTGGCTAGACTCGCTTTCAGGAACTGACCGCACGGGGGTGTGGGAGGGGTCTGGCCGCGAGGCTCGACCCTATCCCGATTTTCGCGCGCCCTCGCACCCCACCGCTTCACGTGGCACCGTCTTTTTGTCTTCGCCGTGACACATTGCCACATGGATTGCGGTATGCTCTGCCCTTCCTCTGCCAGCCAGGCCGCGCTGGCATGAGGAAGACCAGCGGACGACAGCGTGGAAACGGAGAAGCAAAATGAATTTCGATGTGGCGATCGTCGGCAGCGGTCTTGCCGGTCTGTCGGTCGCGTTGAACCTCGCGCAGACGCGCAAGATCGCGCTGATCGCGAAGCGATCGATGATGGAAGGCGCGAGCGACTACGCGCAGGGCGGCATCGCGGTGGTGCTCGATTCGGCGGACAGCGTCGAGAACCATGTCAGCGACACGCTAATCGCCGGCGGCGGGCTGTGCGACGAGACCACCACCCGCTTCATCGTCGAGCACGGCCGCGCGGCGATCGAATGGCTGATCTCGCAGGGCGTGCCGTTTACGCGCGACGCGGCAGCCGAACGCGGCTTCCACCTGACGCGCGAGGGCGGCCACAGCCATCGCCGCATCATCCACGCTGCAGACGCGACCGGCCACGCCGTGCTGGCGACGCTGGGCGAGCGCGCACGCCAGCATCCGAACATCACCTTCCTAGAAAACCATCACGCGGTCGACCTGATCACCTCGGACCGGATCGGCTTGCCAGGCGGCCGCTGTGTCGGCCTCTACGCGCTCGATGTGCGCACCGGGGTGACCGTGACGATCGAGGCACCACACACGGTGCTGGCCACCGGTGGTGCCGGCAAGGTCTATCTCTATACCACCAACCCCGATACCGCGACCGGCGACGGCATCGCGATGGCTTCGCGCGCTGGCTGCCGCGTTGCGAACATGGAATTCATCCAGTTCCATCCGACCTGCCTCTACCACCCGTACGCGAAGTCCTTCCTGATCTCCGAAGCGGTGCGCGGCGAAGGCGGCCTGCTAAAGCTGCCCGACGGCACGCGCTTCATGCCGGCCCACGATCCGCGCGCCGAACTCGCGCCGCGCGACATCGTGGCCCGCGCGATCGACTTTGAGATCAAAAAGCGCGGCATCGACTGCGTCTATCTTGACATCAGCCACCAGACCGAAGCCTTCCTGCGCGAGCACTTCCCGACCATCCACGCGCGCTGCCTCGAATTCGGCATCGATATCGCCAAGCAGCCGATTCCCGTGGTGCCGGCGGCGCACTACACCTGCGGCGGTGTGGTGAGCGACCTCGCCGGCCGCACCGATCTGGCGGGACTCTATGCGGTCGGCGAGACCTCGTACACGGGCCTGCACGGTGCCAACCGGCTCGCCAGCAATTCCCTACTCGAATGCCTGGTGGTCGGTCGCGCGGCCGCCGAGGCGATCGAAGCGGCCGGCTACAAGCGCGTCGCGTACGACGCCCTGCCCGCCTGGGACGAGAGCCGTGTGTCGGATCCGGACGAAGAAGTAGTGGTCGCCCACAACTGGGACGAGCTGCGTCGCCTGATGTGGAACTACGTCGGCATCGTGCGCACCGACAAGCGCTTGGCGCGCGCCAAGCATCGCATCGAGCTGCTGCGCGACGAGATCCAGGGGTATTACACAAACTTCCGTGTCAGCTCGGACCTGCTGGAGCTGCGCAACCTCGTCGACGCGGCTTCGCTGATCGTCGAGAGCGCGCGTTCGCGGCGGGAGAGCCGCGGCCTGCATTTCAGCTGTGACTGGCCCGATACGCTGCCGAAGGCGTTACCGACGGTACTCTCGCCGCGTCGCTAAGCCGCGAGCGCTGTAAGCGCGAATTTCTCCGCACGTAACCGACTGAATTGAGTTACGGCAATGCTGATCAAGCTCACCGTCCCCGCGGTCCAACCGTTATAGATCGAGATCGGTGGATATGACCCGAGCAAGGCAAACGAGAATGAAACAGCCAACGCTGGCGGTGACGGCTGACGAAGGTGCAGTCTTCGAGACGAAGCGCAAACGTACGCAGCGCGATGCGTTGTTGGACGCGATGGAGCGAATCGTGCCGTGGGCGGCATTGTGTGCGCTGATCGAGCCGTACTACCACGAAACGTGGCAACGGACGCCCGCCGATTG
>JAYFSB010000117.1:0-6101 GCA_040946865.1 Burkholderia sp. | reverse complement strand
ATGCAGCAGTTGCGGCATCGCGTGCTTGTCGTGGACGTTGGCCGCCGTCACCACCGCGCTGTGAGCCAGGCCGCTTCTGGCTATCGACGCCGATGTGCAGCTTCATGCCGAAGTGCCAATTGCCGCTCTTCTTCGTCTGAAGCATCTCGGGATCGCGCGCCTTCTGTTCATTCTTTGTCGAACCCGATGCCGCGATCAACGTGGCATCGACGATGATCGTGCCGCGACTGAGCTTTATACCGCTAGCCTGCAGCACCCGGCCCATCCCTGCAAAGATTTCCTCGCCGAGCTTGTGCTTCTCGAGCAGGCGTCGGAATTTGAGTATCGTTGTCGTATCCGGCACCGCTTCACGGCCCAAGTCGATGCCCACGAAGCGGCGCAGGCGCGTGCTGTCGTACAGCGCTTCCTCGCAGGCAAGGTCGGCCAGATTGAACCCGTGCTGAATGAAATGCATCCGCATGCATGCGCTCCAGGCCAATCGGCGGGCGGCCGTTGCCCCGTTTCGGGTAGTACGGCTCTATCAGCGCACACAATGTCGCCCACGGCACGATCCGTTCCATTGGGTCCAGCAACGCATCGCGCCGATACGTTTGCGCTTCGTCTCCAAGCCTGAACCCTCGTCAGCCGCCACAGCCAGCGTTTGCTGTTTCATTCTCGTTTGCCTTGCTCGGGTCATATCCACCGAGCTATAACGGCTGGACCGCGGGGACGGTGGACTTGATCAGCATTGCCTTAAGCATTTTTGCCGCACTCGATATGACAAGCTTGCCGAGAGCTATCTCGTGTTTGCATCGCTTGCCTGCCTGTTTGGGCCAGTCGTAAATGTGAACACTGCCTAGGCGGCGAGTAGACACAGTTGCTGACCGTCGTCGATCAGCATAGCAACCCCATGTTTGGCTGGATTCTGCGTCTGATAGACACCAAGAACGATGCAGCCCGTACAGTGCCACTTACCAAGCTCGCCCTAACTATCCTACGCCGCGCACTGCTGGTACAACTCGATTCGCTCGATCGATACGGACCTGCTGTTCTTCAGCGAGCCTTGTCGGGATGGAACTAACTGGTTTTCGCTTTCACGACTTGCGTCATGACGCAGTCAGCCGCCTAGTGGAAGGCGACCTTAGCGATCAGGAAGTAGCGTCTATCAGTGGCCACAAATCCATGCAAATGAGTTATTACCGAAAGTAGTGTACGGGTACGGCGGGCAGACGGAATTTTGAGAAGGCAGTGGCGGTTTAGCTGAGAATGTTGCGTGTCAAAAGCACAACCAGCGAGCCCGGCGGGAGCCGGAACCAGCCACCATGGAAAAGTTTACGAAAGAAGCGAACAGCGGTAAAGCAGAAACGAAGAGCGTGCTCGACGAGCTAATCCAGCAGGCAGTTGAAGCGGAGCTTGCCGCTATGCTCGAGCAGTACAGCAACGTGAAATCGATCGAGGGCCGACGCGCCGACGCGCCGTTGTGCGTAACGGCTACCTGCCCGAACGCAAGATCGTCACGGCGGTTGGTCCGGTGAAGGTCAAAGTACCCAAGGGGCGGGACCGCTCGGGCTCGGGCATCCACTTCAATTCGGCGGTTGTGCCGTCGTACGTGCGCAAGTCGGCGCGCGTGTGTCGGCGGCGCTGCCGTGGCTGTACCTGCACGGCATCTCGACGGGTGACATGAGCGAGGCGCTGGGCATCATGCTGGGTGGCGAGGTCGTAGGCATGTTGCCAAATACCGTGAGCCGGCTCAAGGCGCAGTGGGCCGACAGCATTCACACTGGCGTGCGTAGTGACGCTTCAAACGGCCAGTGCCTGCTGTGTGGTGATCATCGGCGTGACGCCGGAAGGCGAGAAAGAGCGTGTGTCGATTGACGACGGTTATCGGGAATTGAAGGAGTCGTGGTGCGAGCTGCTGCTGGATCTGGAGAAGCGCGGCCTGCCGGCTGGTTCGTTGCTCGCGTGCGGCGACGGCGCAATGGGCTTCTGGTCGGCGATGGAGGAAGTGTTCCCTCAGACGAAGCATCAGCGCTGCTGGTTTCACAAGAGAGTTAAAGTCAAATCTGGTGTACAGAGCGTCGGCATGATCAGGTGGCCAGTGGGTTGCTAAGCCGGTGTTGCTATCGGTCACCGGGACGCCGTCTTTAAACGCGATTCCGCCGAGTTTCTCCGGCACCCGGATCCCGTGCCACGCCTGTTCGGCCGACTCGATCAGCTTTTCTGGCTCTTTTGAAATGTGAGTGGGTTACGCGACACATGTGGGTTGATCTTCGAGAAGTCGAGCTTGCCGGCGCTCAGAAACAGCACGGTGCGCATGGTCGTGGGGTTGGTATATAATCTCTGCGCGTCTTTCGCTTGGTAGCCTGGAAGAGTCCGTTGATGGCTTCCAGCAAGCCGTTGGTCTGACGCGTCTGGGGGCCAGGCGACGATGCCGTCGAAATGACTGCGGATCATGTGCGGGCGACGTCCCTCATCGGATCGACCTTCGAGCGCATGACGTTCGTGCACCACTGCTCGAGCATTTCGCTGGCGACGTTGATCTGCTTGCGATCGAGAATCTCCCGAAGTTGCTCGCGATAGCGCCACGCTCTGGCGGTCTGCTTGGTCGCGACGTGTTCACACGATCAGGGCATCGAGATCGGCGTGTTGCGCCGGCGATCAGCCGGTCGCGATCCTTCAGCAGCGACCATCGCAATCACTTGAGTTCTGGATTGGTTCGCGGCTCGATTCGCCGCATTGGGTCCACGGCTTTCGACGCATAAGCGACGACGTGGAACGTGTCAAAGGTGATACGAGCATTCGGCAGGTTCGTCTCGACGTCTTTGATGAACACGGGCGACATGTCGATGCTGACCGACGTGATCTACTCGGGCTCTCCCCCATGCTCGCGCCGAACGCTTTGATCGTCGCAGCATCTTTGTCTTCGGTCACGAACATGACTTTACGTTCGAGCGCATCAGCCACGAGCGTCAGGTAGTAGTGTCCGCGCTGGTAGGACGTTTCGTCGACGGCAATGCTCATCATGTCGGACAGGTCGATCTCGGCAAGCCCAAGCTTGACATAGCGTTTGCAAATGGCGTTCACCCGATGCCAGGACTCGCCGACGGTACGGGCGACTGCGGTGAACGACATCTGCTGGGCGAGCATCGGCACCATTGCCTCGAACAGCAGCGTAAAGCCCTTGAGCTTTGCCGGCCCACTCGGGCTCGAGACGAGCGCCACGCAGCCGTTAGGCAGCTTGATGTGAGGCGTGCGCACTTCGAGAAAGCAGTCGTGCTGGAAGAGGTTCAAGTGCCGATAGCGCTTGACAACGGTGTCGTGTACGGGATGGCCGCCGGCGATCTCTGGATGCGGGAAGCGACTGCCGGCAGCGAAATCGATGCCGTTCACGAACCACAGATCGCTGATATCCAAAGCCGTCTCGAACAACTTGCTATGCACGACTACCGTCGCTCACGTGCAAATCGGGCAATTTATCACCCACTCGATATTCAATAGAGGCCAAAATTCCGTCTACCCGCCGTACACCACTTTCGACAATAGTTCGAGTCTAAATCTGTACTCGCTGATCGAGACGTGCAAGGCGAACAACGTCGACGACTACGAAGCGATGCTGCCTTGGAAGCTTGGCAAGCCCGCTCACAAATCGAAGACCTGATCGTTAGCCGATCAGGTCTTCGTGGCGCAAGGGGTTGGTCACGGATCGCTTACGAGACAATTATACGACATTCGACCCAACCCCGCCTGTCGTTTTGCACTATAATAGCGCCTATCGAATAAAATTCCTGATTGATAACTTCAATCAGGAAGCACAACACCATGTTGAAGCAGCGAACCATCAAATCGATCGTGAAGACCGTTGGCATTGGCGTCCACTCTGGCCGCAAGGTCGAACTGACGCTTCGCCCGGCCGCAACAGGCACGGGGATTGTTTTCACGCGCGTTGATTTGGCCACGCCGGTCGAGATTCCGACCCAGGCGCTGGCGATTGGCGATACGCGCCTGGCCTCGGTGCTACAGAAGGATGGCGCGCGCGTCTCGACCATCGAACACCTGATGTCGGCCTGCGCCGGCCTCGGCATCGATAATCTCTACGTCGACGTGACAGCCGAGGAAATCCCGATCATGGACGGCAGCGCCGCGTCTTTCGTGTTCCTGATCCATTCGGCCGGCATCGAGGAGCAGAACGCGCCGAAGCGCTTCATCCAGGTCAAGCGCCGGGTCGAGATCTGCGACGGCGACAAGTTCGCGTGGCTCGATCCCTATTTCGGCTTCAAACTCAAGTTCACCATTGATTTCCGCCATCCGGCCGTCGACAAGACCGGCCAGGAACTCGAGGTCGATTTTGGCACCACCTCGTATGTCCGTGAGATCGCGCGGGCCCGTACCTTCGGCTTCGCGCACGAGGTCGAGATGCTGCGCGAGCTCGGTCTCGCGCGCGGTGGCAGCATGGACAACGCAATTGTGCTCGACGAGTACCGCATCCTCAACAATGACGGCCTGCGCTACGACGACGAGTTCGTGAAGCACAAAATGCTCGACGCGATCGGCGATCTCTACGTGATCGGCCATCCACTGCTGGCTTCGTATACGGCCTACAAGTCGGGTCATGGCCTGAACAACGCGCTGTTGCGTGAACTGCTTGCGCACGAGGACGCATACGAGATCGCCACTTTCGACGACCTGAAGGCCGCGCCGAGCGGTTTCGGTTTCGAGGTGCAGACGGCCTTCGCCTGAGCAGTTTCGACGGAATCCAATGAAAAGGGTAAGCGGCTCGGTTGGGCTAGTCCCCCCTTCGCGCACACGTGAGGCATGATAGTGATGGCTTGTGGTGGTCCGTGTAGATCACGGGAGATGGGTGTCCACGATCGCCGATCATGGGCACCATCTCCCGTGATCTACACGGTTGCCGGCGTAGGCGGGGTGGCCGGCTTTAACTTGTCGGCCACGTTCCAGTCCAGCAGTTCGTCGATGCGAGAGAGAGATCTTGTGATCAGCGATATGGGTCAGGACGTATTTCAGGTAGGCTCGCGGCTTGATCACGTTGAGCTTGCACGTCGTCCCGATCAGGCTGTACATTGCAGCAGCCCGCTGGCCTCCGGTGGCGGAGCCAACGAACGGATAATTCTGCCTCTGTTGAATTTCGAGTAGGTTACGCGACGTGGGTTGATCTTCGAGAGAAGTCGAGCTTGCCGGCGATCAGAAACAGCACGGTGCGCATGGTCGTGAGGTTGGTGTAAATCCCCCGCACGTCTTTCGCTTGGCGGCCTGGAAGAGTCCGTTGATGGCTTCCAGGAAGCCGTTGGTCTGACGCGTCTGGGTCCAGGCGACGATGCCGTCGACATGACTGCGGATCATGCAGGCGACGTCCTTCATCGGATCGACCCTCGAGCGCATGACGTTCTGGCACCACTGCTCGAGCATTTCGCTGACAACGTTGATCTGCTTGCGATCGAGAAGCTCCCGAAGTTGCTCGCGATAGCGCCACGCGCGGGCGGTCCGCTTGATCGTGACGTTCACGATCAGGGCATCGAGATCGACGCGTTGCGCGGCGGTCAGCCGGTCGCGATCCTACAGCAGCGGCCATCGCAATCCATTGAGTTCCGGATCGGTTCGCTGCTCGATTCGTCGCATTGGGTCCACGGTTTTCGACGCATGAGCGACGACGTGGAACTTGTCGAAGGTGATGCGAGCATTCGGTAGGTTCGTCTCGACGCCTTTGATGAACGCGGGCGACATGTCAATGCTGACAGATGTGGTCTGCTTGGGCCCTCCCCCATGCTCGCGCATGGCTTGCGACGAACGCTTCGATCGTCGCAGCATCCTTGCCTTCGGTCATGAACACGACTTTGCGTTCGAGCGCATCAGCCACGAGCTGTGTCAGGTAGTTGTGTCGGCGCTGGTAGGACGTTTCGTCGACGGCAATGCTCGTCATGTCGGACATGGTCGAGCTCGGCGAGCGCGAGTTAGACATAGCGTTTAGGCAATGCTGATCAAGTTCACCGTCCCCGTGGTTCAGCCGTTATAGATAGGTGGATATGACCGGAGCAAGGCAAACGAAAATGAAACAGCCAACGCTGGCGGTGGCGACTGACGAAGGTGCAGGCTTCGAGACGAAGCGC
>JAYFSB010000116.1:0-6140 GCA_040946865.1 Burkholderia sp. | reverse complement strand
GCCTTGCTCGGGTCATATCCACCTATCTATAACGGCTGGACCACGGGGACGGTGGACTTGATCAGCATTGCCTTAACAACAGAACGGAACACTAGATTTAGGATAAATCGTGTCCACGATCTCACGTGATCCATACAAATTTCATGTGCTCATCATCTTGTCTCACGTGCGTGCGAATGGAGGACTGGCCTTGCCGAGTCACTTACAAATGCTCAAGCAGTGGTGCATGAACGTCATGCGCCCGAAGGTCGATCCGATGAAGGACGTCGCCCGCATGATCCGCAGTCATATCGACGGCATCGCCGCCTGGATCCAGGCGGCGTCAGACCAACTGCTTCTTGGAAGCCATCAACGGACTCTTCCAGGCCGCCAAGGGAAAGGCGCGCGGGATAACACCAACACCTCACGACCATGCGCACCGCGCTGTTTCTGATCGCCGGCAAGCTCAACTTCTCGAAGATCAACCCACATGTCGCCTAACCCACTCAAATTTCAAGAGAGCCCTTTTGCTTTTCGGCACGGCGTCTCTCGAGCCGCGCGCCTCAGTGAGCGGCCGAGGCAGTGGCGCTTGAATCACCACCGCCGCTGTTGGCCTTTTCCGGCTTGGTGATCCAGATCAGGCCGATTAGCACCACGAAGATCGCGGCTGACAAATAGAATAGGTCGTTAACGCCGAGCTGCGCGGCCTGCTGGGTCGCCATCTGGTTGATCAAGTCGTTGGCCTGCTGCTCGCTTAAGCCCAGGTTGCCCATCTGCGTGACGGTCTGGTTGAAGATCGGGTTGTAGACATTGGCCTGCTCAACGATCTGCGCGTGGTGGAAGTTGTTGCGATGGTCCCAGGCGGTCTGGAAGATCGAGATGCCGATTCCGCCGCACATGATCCGAACGAAGTTCGACAGGCCTGAGGCAGCCGGGATCCGGTGGCCCGGCAGCCCCGACAGCGTGATCGACACCAGCGGGATGAAGAAGCCCGCCATCGCGAGGCCCTGCACGAAGGTCGGCACCATCAGCGACCACTCATCGACGCTCGTAGTATAACGCGAGCGCATCCAGAAGCAGAGCGCGAACACCAGGAAGGCGGCTGTCGCGATATAGCGCGGGTCGGTGCGCGGCAGGAACTTGCCGGTCAAGGGCGAGAGCAGGATTGCGAAGAAGCCAACCGGTGCCAGCACCAGCCCGGCGTCGATCGCCGTGTAGCCGATCTGGGTCTGCAACCATAGCGGCAGCAGCACCAGGTTGCCGAAGTAGAGTCCGTAGCCGATCGCCAGCGAGATCGTGCCGCCGGTGAAATTGCGCTGCCCGAACAGCGACAGGTCAACCACCGGATGCTCGGCCGTCAGCTCCCAGATCACGAAAAACGCGAAGGCGATGATCGCGGTCAGCGCAAGCAACACGATGGTGGTTGAGGCGAACCAGTCGAGGTCCTTACCCTTGTCGAGCATGACCTGCAAAGAGCCCACCCAGATTACCAGAAGCGCCAGGCCGACGCCGTCGATCGGCACCTGACGCGTCTGCGATTCGCGGCTGCGGTAGACCATCCAGGTGACGATCGCGGCGGCGATACCGACCGGAATATTGACGTAGAAGATCCAGGGCCAGGAGTAGTTGTTCGAGATCCAGCCGCCGAGAATCGGGCCGGCCACCGGCGCGATCAGCGTCGTCATCGACCACAGCGCGAGCGCCATCGGTGCGCGCGCACGTGGATAGCTCGACAGCAGCAGCGATTGCGAGAGCGGGATCATCGGGCCGGCCACGGTGCCCTGGATCACGCGCGACACCAGCAGGAAGGGAAGGCTCGGCGACATGCCGCAGAGCCAGGAGGAGATCACGAACAGGATGATCGAGGCCAGGAACAGACGCACCTGGCCGATCCGGTCGGTCAGCCAGCCGGTCAGCGGTACCGAAATCGCATTGGCCACCGAGAACGAGGTGATCACCCAGGTGCCCTGGTCCGAGGACACACCGAGGTCGCCCGAGATGATCGGGATCGCCACGTTCGCGATCGAGGTGTCGAGCACGTTCATGAACACCGCGAGCGACACCGCGATCGTGCCGAGCACGAGCTGCCCGCCTTGCGGCGGAGGATAGGGAGCGGGTGATTGTGGCCAGGCCATGAGCGCTCCGCGCTTACATCAGGTTCGGTACCGGGCGCACGGCACCGACGGCATTCTGGGCGATGATGCGCGCGATCTCGGCATTGGCCTCGTCGCCGTATTTGGCGAACACGTCGGTCTGGTAGGCCGTGTTTGGCACGTTGCCGAGCTGGCCGCCGTTATCGTCCTTGATGTCGACGTCGACCTGCATCGACAGGCCGATACGCAGCGGATGCTGCTCGAGCTCCTTCGGGTCGATCACGATGCGCACCGGCAGGCGCTGCACCACCTTGATCCAGTTGCCTGTCGCGTTCTGCGCGGGCAGCAGCGAGAATGCTGAGCCGGTGCCGGCTGAGAAGCCGACCACCTTGCCGTGGTACTTGACCGAAGAGCCGTAGATGTCGGCTGTCAGCTCGACCGGCTGGCCGATCCGCATGTGCGTGAGCTGGACTTCCTTGAAGTTAGCGTCGATCCACACGGCATTGAGCGGCACCACCGACATCAGCGGCGAGCCCGGCGCGACATGCTGGCCGACCTGTACCGAGCGCTTGGCGACGTAGCCCGTCACCGTCGCGGGCAGCGTGTTGCGTGCGTTGTTCAGGTAGGCGTCGCGCACCTTAGCGGCGGCGGCGAGCACGTTCGGGTGATTCGCGATGGTGGTGTTCTCGGTCAGTGCGCGGTTCGAGGCGAGCTGCTGCTGGGCGGCGTCGACCGAAGCCTGCGCGGCCTTCACGGCATCACGTGCGTGCGAGATCTCTTCCTGCGAGACGGCACCGGTCTGCGCGACCGCGAGGCGGCGGTGCAGATCGTCCTGTGCTTTCGACAGGTCCGATTCGCGCAACGCGACCTGGGCGCGATACTGGTCGTCGTTGACGAACAAGCCGCGCACCTGGCGAACGGTCTGCGCCAGGTTGGCTTCGGCCTGCTGCAGCGCGATCTGCGCGTCGGCTGGATCGAGCACCACCAGCGGTGCGCCGGTCGTGACGGTCTGCGTATCGTCGGCGTTCACGGCGATCACCGTGCCGGTGACCTGCGGCGTGATCTGCACCACGTTGCCGTTCACGTAGGCGTCATCGGTGCTCTCGTGGAAGCGCGCGACCAGGGAGTAGTAGAGCCCGAAGGCGATCGCGGCGATCAGAATGATAATGACAGGCAGGGTCATCATCCGTTTGCGTTTCGCGTTGTTCGGCCGCGTGGCGGCGTTTTGCTGAGGGTTGCTCATGGCGAGGTTCTCCATCGATTCTTGTCGGTGCTGCGAGTGGTGTCATGCTGGCGCGAATGATTCGGCCGGCATCAGTTTGCGGCCTGTTGCTGCGTGGCAGGGGCGGCCGCCGCCGTGGGTGGCGTGCCCGTCGTGTCGAAGCCGCCGCCCAGCGACTTGATCAGGCCGATCTGCATGTCGCGGCGACGCATCACCAGGTTGGTGACGGTCTGCTCGGCGCTCAGGCGGTTAATATCGGCGCTGAGCACCTGCAACTGCAGCGAGAGGCCGGCCTTGTAGCGGATCACGGCGAGATCGTAGGCGCGCGCCGAAGCATCGAGCGCGCACCGTGCGTCGCCCATCTGCTTGTCGACGGCGCGAATCGAGGCAACCTGGGTGGCCACGTCGTTGAGCGCGCCGATCAGCGTCTGGTTGTAGTTCGCCACGCTCAGGTCGTAATCGGCATAGCTGCCGCGTAACTGCGCGCGCAGCGCGCCGCCGTAGAAAATCGGCAGGTGCACGGCCGGCCTGAACTGCGCCTGGCGGCTCGCGAACTTTAGGAACTGGCCCCAGCTGAAGGCATTGAAGCCGAAGCCAGCCGCGAGATTCACATCGGGGAAGAACTTGGCCTTGGTTTCCTTCACGTTGGCGATCCGCGCCTCGACCTGCCAGCGTGCCGCGACGATGTCGGGGCGGCGCGAGATCAAGTCGGCGGGGAGGTTGTCGGGCAGGTCGACGGTGCCGCCCGGCTTCAGCACCGGCATGGTGATCTGCAGGCCGCGGTCTGGCCCTTTTCCGAACAGGGTGGCTAGCTGGTAGCGGACCGTGGTGATCTGGCCGTCCAGTTCCGACAGGGACGACTGGCTGGTCGCCACGTTGCCACGCGCGGTCTGCCGTTCGACATTAGTGCCAAGTCCGGCACCGACGCGGCCCTCGGTGATCCTGCCGACCGTCTCGCGATTGTCGATCTCGCGCTGTGCGATATCACGCAGCGCATGGAGCTGGGCGAGCTGGTTATAGGTACGCGCGATCGAGGTGGCGAGCGTGATGCGCGCCTGCTGGAACTCCGCCTGCGCGATTTTCTGCTGTGAGACCGCCGATTTCAGCCGTTCGCGGTTCTTGCCCCACAGGTCGAGCTCCCACGAGGCACTAAGCAGCGCGTTGTTCTCGCTGAACCAGCTGCCGCCATAGGGCGGCGGGAACAGGCCGTTGCCCGAGTAGAGTTCGCGGGTCCACGAATAGCTGCCCTCGACCTTCGGGAACAGCGTGGTGCGCGAGGACTGGATATAGGCCGAGGCCTTGGCCAGGCGCGCCTGGGCCTGGGCGATGCTCGGGTTGTCCTCGAGTGCCTCGTCGATCAGCTTCGGCAGCTGCGGATCGCCGAACTGGCTGGCCCAGTTGAGCGCCGGCCAGTGGCCGCTTTCGGCGGGCAGGCTCTGCGTGCTGTCGAACTGCGATTCAGGCGCGATCTGTTTGTCGCTGTGAATGCCCATGTAGTTGGCGCAGCCGGCCAGTGCGCTAGCGACGATTGCCGTCGCTAGCGCGCCGCGCATCGGCCGGACAGCGGCCCCCGAACCTGAATAAATAGTGGACATTGCAAGGATTTCCTTATGTCGATCCATTGAAAATTATTGCTATGGCACGGTTTATTTGGCAAAACCGGTCTGGTTGACGGTACCGCCGTCGCCGCAGTAATTGCTGAGAATCCGCCGCAACCTGCTTTTCAGGAAGCCGACTTCCTCCGGCGTGACGCCGTTCAGCAATTGATCTGGCACGCTGATGAAAATCTCCGACATCCCCGCGGCCAGCTCGCGTCTTTCGTCGGTCAACTTGAGCTGCACCACCCGGCGATCTTGGTGGCCGGGCACGCGCGACAACAGCCCGTGCTTCTCGATACGATCGAGCAGCCGCGTGACGGCACTGGCATCGATCGTATACTCGCGCGCCAGTTCGGCCGGCCGTCGAGCATTTGTCGACCGCCAGCAATGAACAGCATGCTAGCCTGCGTGCCGGTGATACCGCGTTCGGTCTGTGTGCGCTGCGTGACCAGGTTCGTCATCAGCGAGCGCGCGCGACAACAGGTAACCGACGCTGTCGTTGATCGGGTAGGCCGACAGCGACAGGCCGCTAGTGGAAGAAAAAGTGGAAGCCAGCATAATCTCTGATTCTGCAATTTGACTAGAATTTGTTTACATTTGAAAAAATGTATTTATATCCTATTTTTTGCGTAACGAGACAGGATGGTACGAACGTTACTGAGCGACGAAATATGGAACAAAGTCCAAGCTATCCTGCCGGGCAAGGAAGGCGACCGTGGCCGAACGACGGCATTCAACAATCGCTGGTTCCTCGAAGCGGTGCGGTGGATTGCCCGAACTGGCAGTCCATGACGCGATCTTCCCGCGGAATTCGGCCGGGGCCTTAATAGGCGTGCTTGATGCATAGGAAATTGAAAGCGTCAGAGCCACTGTGTCTGGCGCGTCATGTACAGGCGAACCGGCTAACGACGAGCCGAACTCCCTACGGGGGGCGACGACTGTCGCGAATGAGACATGATTTCGCTCAAATCGGCCATTCTTCCTGTCTCCGGACGGACTGCTCCCCTTGGGATGTCAGCCTCTGTTGAATTTCGAGTGGATGGTAAATTGCCCGATTTGCACGAGAGCGAAGGGGAGTCATGCATAGCCAACTGTTCGAATTGGCCTTGGGTATCAGCGATCCGTGGTTTGTGAATGGCGTCGACTTCGATGCAACTGCCAAGCGATTGACGATTAAGGCAATGCTGATCAAGTGTCTGCATTCGTGATGTCGTCAAGCCTGCGAAGCGAATCGATCATGAACGAAGT
>JAYFSB010000115.1:0-6143 GCA_040946865.1 Burkholderia sp. | reverse complement strand
CAACTTCGTTCATGATCGATTCGCTACGCAGGCTTGACGACATCGTGAATGCAGACACTTGATCAGCATTGCCATAAGCGGCTACCCAGCGGATTTTCTTCAAGCGCTGTCTGTACTTTCGCAGCCAGTCCATGGAATCGAAATACATATCGGTGACGCCCACCGCAAGCCAGATACGTGTACCGGTAGGCAAAGAGATCATGATCGCAGGCTCCCCAATACGGTTCCCAGCATATCGGGGTCGACAACGCTGTCGACTTTGACCACCGGTCGTCCGATCCAGACTTCAATCGTGCCAACGGGTACGGCCGGTTTCGCGATCTCCGGTTTGATTGGTGGCGCTGCGATGACCCGCCGGCCTCATATCGCTCACGACCGTCACTGGCAGCAGCGTTGACTCTGACGCCCTTTGCTCGGCACGATACCGGTGCCGCCAGATGAACGTCAGATTCGCATTCAGACCATGCTCGCGGGCCAGGACTGAAACACCTGGCTCGCCCGCGGCGATTGCGATGCGACGCCGGAACTCAGGGCTATGGTGCGGGCGTTTTTTGCGACTACCCGGCTTCTCTGTGTCTAACAAAGTGGTGTCCATCACTTCGGAAATGATGGGCACCACTTTAGCGTCGATCTTTGCTGGCGTCTACGACGACCATGCCGCTCAGGTGCTGCGGGCAGGTAGGAATATTTGACCGAGCCGAACAGCGTCGAATGCATACCCATCATGAAGGTGCAGAGATATAGAGCAGCGCCGCGGTATAGGTCACGAAGCCGGCGGCGTCGACCAGCATTAGCGCGATCTCGAAGCTTTTCACGAAACGCATGAGCCGTGCCTTGTCGTACTTGTCGGCGATTTGGCCCGGGGTGGCTGAGAACAGCATGAACACCGCCGAGATCAGGAAGGCCGCCGTCTTTGGGTCGACACCGCTGAACTTAGCGCTCTGGTAGGTGATCAGCGAAGTAGAGCTGCTCTTGAAGACGTTGTCGTTCAGCGCGCCAAAAAACTGCGTGGCGAAAAACGGCGCGAAGTGCCGCTGACGAACCAGATCGAACTGCGAGGTGTGGGCGTGGCGTTCGTTACGCCGCTCGGTATTGGTGTGAGTGGAATCTCGCGCATGCCGGCCGTGGAAGGATGCGCACGGCTCGCCAGCGCAACCGGGAATGGTTCACAACAGTGCCGCGGGGTTCGCCGCGGCGGCTTGCAGCGGGTGCCAGCCATGGCACCGCCGATGATTCGACTCAGCTCGCCACCGGCTTGTGGTGGACCTCGCCGTCCGGCTCGAGCGGCCAGTCGCGGTAGGCCTTGAGCATTCGATTCTCGAAGCTCTGCGCCTCCACCACCGTCTTCGCGACGTCGTAGAACGAGATCACGCCCATCAGCACTCGCTTCTCGAGCACCGGCATGTAGCGCGCGTGACGCTCGAGCATCATCCGGCGCACCTCGTTGACGTCCGTCTCCGGCGTGCAGGTGAGCGGATCATCCATAACCTTGCGGACCTGCACATCACCGATCGCGCCGCCATTCTCCTTCAGGCGCAGGATGATCTCGCGGAACGTCAGTATGCCGACCAGGTCGCCATACTCCATCACGACCAGCGAGCCGATATCGCGCTCGGCCATCGTGTCGACTGCCTCGCGCAGCGGCATATCGGGCGTCACCGTGTACAGCGTGTTGCCCTTGACTTTCAGAATATCGCTGACGCGCATTCTTGCCCCCAAAAACTGGATGGTACTTAACCAGGTCCCGATCTTAGCGGAAAGCCCATCAAAAGGAAAGCGCGCGGCCCGCCGCGTGCGCTGCGCCGGGTGAGATATTTCACCCGGCGAGGAGCTCGCGCAGCGCGGCGGCCGGTTGCGGGCCGGCACCTCAATGCCGCACAATGGACCCTGCGTCGCGACGAGCAGGCCACCCGCTGGAGACAGCCATGAGCCAGACCGCCCAGGGCGAACATTTCGCCAATTTCGCGCAGTTCTACCCGTTCTACCTCAGCGAACACCGCAACCTCGTCTCGCGCCGCCTACATTTCATCGGCTCGCTCGGCGTGATCGGCTGCCTCGCGATGGCCGGCGCGACCGACCACTGGAACTGGTTGCCTGCCGCCGTTGTGTGCGGCTACGGCCTCGCCTTGGTCGGTCACTTCTTCGAGAAGAATCGCTCGGCCACCTTCCGACACCTGATCTACAGCCTGATGGGGGACTGGGTGATGTTCAAGGATATCTGCCTGGACCGAATCTCCTTGTAAGGTAGGTCCGCGTCGCCCGGTCCAGCCTGCTTGGCACCGGCCGTCGACCGCGGTCTGCCGCCTTTCCGGCAGATCTGAACGGCGGCTACCGGGGGGGGCCGCCGGCGTCGGACCGACAGCCACACGGCTCAGGCCGTTTTCGGCGGTGCCGCCGCGGTGCCGACCCACTCGCCGCCCTCCTCCGACAGAGCTTCGCCGCGCCTTACCAGTAGCTGCGCCAGCGTCGCCCCCAGCCCCTCGCTCGTGAGCGCCGCCACCACCCGCTCGCCGTCGATCGAGGACCGGCCGTGCTGCACCTGGTACAGCAGTTCGTCGCGATCGACCACGAAGGCATCGAACAGCTGCGAGACCGTCAGGCGATCGGGATTGGCCAGCAGCACGTAGCGCGACACGGCGACATCGCCGCCCTCCAGCCGCGCGACCCACTCGCGATCCTCCATCGCCGACAACAGCCGCTGCGCGGTTTCCATGCTGCAACGCACCATCATGGCCAGGCGCGCCGCCGAATGGCTCGGCTTGCCGGCCTCCTGCGCGTCTGCCAGGCTCGCCAGCAGGGCCAGCGCGTCGAGCAGGTCGCTGCCCGGATAGGCGACCCGGTGGAACTGCCCGATCCGGATCACCGGCAGCGCCGAGGCCACCATCGCCCCCGCCAGCGTGATCAGCCAGCTCAGATATATCCACAGTAGGAACAACGGCACCGCCGCGAAGGCCCCGTAGACGGCCGTGTAGGTCGGGATGCGCCGCACGTAGTAGCCGAAGCCGCGCTTGGCCAGCTCGAAGGCAATCGCCGCACAGACCCCGCCCACCACGGCATCGCGCCAGGCCACCGTGCAGTTCGGCAGATAAACGTACAGCAGGGTGAAGGCCAAGACCGTCAGCGGCAGCGAGGCGGCCGTCAACAACCATTCGACTGAGGTGGTCGCGGCCGGCGTGCCGGCGAGCGCCAGCGACTGGGTGAACAGGTAGGAGGAGATCGACAGGCTGATGCCGAACAGCAGCGGGGCCAGCGTGATGAAGGTCCAGTACGCCAGCACACGCTGCGTGAAGGGCCGTGGCTTCCTCACGCGCCAGATCACGTTGAAGGCCGACTCGATGGTCATCATCGTCATCACCGAGGTGACCACCAGCACAATCAGGCCAGCCGTCGTTAGGCCCTTGGCCTTGGCCGAGAACTGGTTCAGGTACTTGAAGATCTGGTCGTTTATCTGGGCCGGCATCAGGTGGTCGGCCAGGAAGCCCTGCAGCGAGGACTGGAACGAGAAGAACATCGGGAAGGCCGTGAACAGCGCGAAGGCGACCGTCACCAGCGGCACCACCGCGAGGATCGTCGTGAAGGTCAGGCTGCCCGCGACCTGCGGGATACGGTCCTCGGCACTGCGCTTCGCGGCGAATCGGGCAAGACGCCGGATGGTGACCAGATCAATACTCAGCTTCGGCAACGGTTTTCTCCTTCGGGCTGCAAACTTGCCGCCACGCGTTGCGGCGGTTGCATTCCCTATAATAGCCGCTAACTCAAGAGGCTTATGAAAAACATCCTGGTGCTCTATTACAGCCGCCACGACGCGACGTGCGAGCTAGCCCTGGCGATCGCGGCCGGCATAGACGCGGCACTCGGCGCGCAGGCGCGGATTCGCGCCGTGCCGCCCGCGTCCACCGTTTGCGAGGCCACCGCGCCCGAGATTCCGTCAGACGGCCCGCCCTACGCGGAGCTGCGCGATCTCGAGGAATGCACGGACCTGGCGCGCTGGCCGGCTGCGTGTTCACCTCCACTGGCAGCCTGCACGGCGGCCAGGAATCGACCTTGCTGTCAATTTAATGCTGCTGCTGTTGCAGCACGGCATGCTGATCATCGGCATTCCCTATACCGAAAACGCGCTGACCACCACTGACGGTGGCGGCACGCCCTACGGCGCCTCGCATCACGCGCGCAGCGGTGCGCCGGCCTCGCACCAGGGTATGGCGGCCGACGAGAAGACGCTGGCTGTCGCGCTCTCGGCAACCGACTGGCGCGCGCCGCACTGCAGCTCGCCTGGGAGCTGTGGCTCGCGCTGATGCTGCCGGGCGTGTGGCGATACGCTGTAATGGGCGTCGATGCTGATCCCACTCTAAGTCGCCGAGGGCGTGGTGCGCGGCATGACCGACGGGCGGGCTGTCGACGCGGCTGGCTCGAGCTGCTGCTGGCGGCTCTAGCTTCTTCGCGGCCGCGCTGGCCTATGTGGCACCCTTCAAGCGCGCGGCGAAGCAGTCTGCAAAACGAACCAACGCGTAGGCCGGAGACACCCGCCCCGGCACCAAAGCAAGGCTGGCCCAAGCGGCCGACAATACGGAATCCACGCGGTGCCATCCCCTTCGAGACTCCTGCGATGACTACCTCCCCCGCCTTCCTCGATGCCTGCCGCGCCGTGATCGGAGCAGACCACGTGCTGAGCGACGCGCACGACACCGCGCCATTCCTGACTGACTGGCGTAAGCGCTATCGCGGCACGGCCTGCGCGGTGCTGCGCCCCGGCAGCACCGACGAGGTGGCAGCGATCGTGAGATTGGCCGCCGAGCACCGCGGCGCGATCGTGCCGCAGGGCGGCAACACCGGCCTGGCCGGCGGTGCCACGCCCGACGACAGCGGCACGCAGACGGTGCTGAGCCTGGCGCGCCTGAATCGCGTGCGCGAGCTCGATGTGCACAACAACACCATCACTGTCGAGGCCGGCGTGATCCTTGCCGAGGTGCAGGCGCGCGCGCAGGAAGCCGGACGCCTGTTCGCGCTGAGCCTCGCGGCCGAAGGCAGCTGCACGATAGGCGGCAACCTCTCGACCAATGCCGGCGGCACGGCCGTGCTGCACTACGGCAATACGCGCGAACTGTGCCTGGGCCTGGAGGTGGTCACGCCGCAAGGCGAGATCTGGCACGGCCTGCGCTGCCTGCGCAAGGACAACACCGGCTACGACCTGCGCGATCTCTACATCGGCGCCGAGGGCACGCTGGGCATCATCACGGCCGCCGTGATGATGCTGCATCCGCGCCCGGCCGCCCAGGTCACGGCGCTCGCAGCGCTCGAATCGCCGCATGCCGCGCTCGACTTCCTGGCGCTGGCCCAGCGTTGCGCCGGCCCGCTGCTGACCGGCTTCGAGCTGATGTGCGACTTCTGCATGCGGTTGATCGGCAAGCACTACCCGCAACTGCGTTACCCGTTCTCGACCACACATTCGCAGACGGTCCTACTCGAACTGTCCGACAACGAGAGCGAGGCGCATGCGCGCACGCTGTTCGAATCGATGATGGCCGAGGCCTTCGACGCGAGGCTGGTGGTCGACATGGTGGTGGCGGAAAACCTGGCGCAGTCGCGCTCGTTCTGGGAACTGCGCGAGCACATCCCGCTCGCGCAGGCCGACGAAGGGCTCAATATCAAGCACGACATTGCCGTGCCGATCTCCTCGATCGCGCGCTTCATCGACGAAACCGACGCGGCGATCCAGCAGATCGCCCCGGGCGCGCGGATGGTCACCTTTGGCCACCTCGGCGACGGCAGCCTGCACTACAACGTGCAGACGCCCGAAGGGGGTGACCCCAAGGCTTTCCTGGTCGAATTCCAGAAGCCGGTCAATCGTGTTGTCTACGACAACGTACATCGCCATCACGGCACAATCAGCGCCGAGCACGGCATCGGGCAACTGAAAATCGACGATGCGCAGCGCTACAAGTCGCCGGTCGAAATCGCGCTGATGAAGACGCTCAAGCGCGCGCTCGATCCGCATAATCTGCTGAACCCGGGCAAGGTGCTGCGCTAGGATATGTTTACATTTGAAAAATGTGTTGAAAAATGTGTTTAAGGCAATGCTGATCAAGTGTCTGCATTCGTGATGTCGTCAAGCCTGCAAAGCGAATCGATCATGAACGAAGTTG
>JAYFSB010000114.1:0-6172 GCA_040946865.1 Burkholderia sp. | reverse complement strand
GGTCAACGATCGCATAGCGCCACATCGGCATGATCTGCGTCTTCACGAAATACAGCGGCTTCCACTGCTCGCCATCGACTGTCACCCCGCCACACGTCACGCTCAGATGAACATGCATTCCATTGCAGGTCGCGTCCGAACGTATGCAGCGCCGTAAAAATGCCGAGCAACACGCCTTTACGCCGCACCTTTCACGACCCCGGTCGCCAGACGGCGAGGCAACTTCAGTAACGAGCGATTCATAACCAAAATATGCCCCACGACGCTGATGGCAACGTCAGCGTAATGTGTTTGCCCCAGCGGGTTTAGGGCAACCGCGCCCGTTGCGGGGCGATCCACTGGTCGGTTGCCGTCTTCCCTCACGTCGGGCAGAACCGACTCTTGCAGATGAAGCAGACCTTCTTGCGATGCGGGCACAAGTCCCCGTTCGTGCAGCAGTGACTGGCGTAACCTATTACTTCCAGTCCGCACGCCAGCACGCGCACCACATTGCGCACCACAACCAGGGCGGATCTCGTCCTGGGGCTTTTAGAAATATCACCGCCAGGCATCATCCGTCTGGAACAGGCGTTTGATCGGGTTGATGGTTCGAATGACTCAGACCTCTCGCACGAACAATGATTGCTTTCGACTCTAGCACGCCCAACGGTAGCCAGGCGACCCACTCCGCTTCTTCCGACCCGATCTCCTTCGCATACCCAGCGCTTTTAGTCGGCGCGCAGCGGCTTACCTTGACTTTGCCCCATTGCTTCTCGCCGCCTTCCAGAGCTCGGCCGCGTGATCAGCGCCAGGATACCCGCCTCCCGATCAGCCACATACACCAGTCCGTATCCGGTAACTCGCCCACCAGTTCCACCAGGCGTTCGTAGCCTTCCACCCAGCGAGTGCTTTTTTCCTTGACATCATGGCGCGACCACAGCCACGCGTCTAGCACCCCGAGCGGCACGCGTTCCGGGCTCCTCGCTCTATGTGTTCGCGCGTGCGTTGCCAATGCTGCTCCGTGATGTCGTGCCATTCGAACGCATCTTCTCCAGACGGTATGCGCCCATCGTCTCTGACCACCCGTGGCTGACCCTGGCGATACTTTCCGTTGGTTTCTCCGGAAATCTCATCAGCAGTTGTTGTTTCGCCCTGGCGTTGCGCCGTTCGTCGCCCAGATCAATACTCGCCAACTCTTTGTCCGCCCAACCTGGCTTCTGCGCCAGCTACTATCACATCCACCGTGCACAGAACAAGAATCAACCCGCTTTCCCAGATGTCTGTAACATCCCTGTCACCCTTGCTACATAAAGCTCGGTGGACTTGTGTATAAGAGGTGCGTCAAGCAAAGGCACCGACGCCACCCGGCAATAACCCCCATATTATAGAGCACGGGCGTTCGCATGGTGCGGCGTGGGCGACCTGGTGCGTGCGCGACGCCATGCCCGGTCGGAATAAAAACCGCCCGTTAGAACAGGTAGTTTGGCGGGCGCGCGAGGTGCCGGGTTCATTGCGGCGTCTGTTCCGATGGCCGATGCTTGATTGGATCGTGTGCGTGCGGCTGCAGACGTTCCATGTGCTTGACCACCTGGCTGGTCGAGCTTGTCGATCAGCAGATCGATCGTCGCATACAGATCGCCGTTGATGCTTTTTCGACGAAAATCTTTTTCTTGCCTTTCAGGTGCAGGTTGATTTTCGCACGCAGCCGCTTGTCCTTTTTCCTTTTTCTTATGGTTGTCGACCGAGAGGATCACAGTGCCATCAATCACCTGGCCGCTATGCCCTAGCACCCTATCGAGCTTTGTGATCATGTGTTCGCGAATGGCAGGCGTCACTTCGAGATGGTGTCCACTGATCTTCAGGTTCATAGCGCTTCTCCATGCGAGTAACCCGGCGCGTCTACAGCCGGCGTCTGCCGGCGGGATCGATCTCAGTGGATCGATGCGAAGCGGACTATGCCTTCGACCGCGCGGTGGTCAGAAAACTCCCACCGCCAGGAGCGGTCTACAGAGACTTACGCAGATTCGCCGCGGGGATCTTGATTGCTTCGCGATACTTCGCAACGGTACGGCGCGCGACCACGAAGCCTTGTTCTGCCAGCAGCTCGGCTATTTGGCTGTCCGAAAGAGGAGATTTCTGGTCTTCGGCTCCTATCAGTTGCTTGATGAGGGCGCGGATTGCCGTGGAAGAGGCAGCGCCCCCGGTATCCGTTGACACGCGTGATCCGAAGAAGTACTTAAATTCAAAAGTACCGAACGGGGTCAGCATGTACTTACCGGTTGTCACACGGGAAACAGTCGACTCGTGTAAGCCCAGGGTATCAGCTATTTCCCGCAAAACCAAGGGGCGCATGGCAATTTCACCATGCGCGAAAAAGTTCTTCTGGCGCTCGACGATGGTCTGCGCGACACGCAGGATAGTCTCGAATCGCAGCTGGATATTCTTGATCAGCCAGCGCGCTTCCTGGAGCTGCTGCTTGAGCGAACCGGCGCCCGGATCGCCCTGGCTGTTGCGCAGGATAGTGGCGTACAGGTGGTTGATGCGCAGCTTCGGTACTACTTCGGGATTGAGCTCGGCGAGCCAGTTCTGGCTGCTCTTGCGGACCATGATGTCGGGTACCACGTAGTCCGCCTCGGCCTTGCCGTAGGCGGCACCCGGGAAGGGCTCGAGCGAGCGGATCAGCGCATGGGCGTCGCGTAGCTCGTCGTCGTTGGCCTTCAATTGCTTGCGCAGCCGCGTGAAGTCGCGTGCAGCCAGTAGTTCGAGATGCTGCGAGACGATGTCGAGCGACAGCGTACGCGTGGGGGACGGATCGAGCTGCAACAATTGCAGGCGCAGGCATTCGGATGCCGAGCGCGCGCCGACGCCGGCTGGGTCGAAGCTGTGCAGCAGCGCCAGCGCGGTGCACAGTTCGTCGAGCTCGACTTCCAGTTCCTCGGGCAGGTCGGTCAACACCTCGTCGAGCCCCGCGCCGAGATAACCGTCGTCGTTGAGCGATTCGATCAGAAACATTACCAGTGCGCGGTCGCGCGGGCCCGCCTTGGTCACGCGCAATTGTGCGGACAGGTGGTCGCGCAGCGAGGTCGAGGCCTCGTGCACCTGTAGCGGCACGAGATCGTCGTCGGATATGCCCGACGAACAGCCATAGTCGTCGAGATTCCACTGGCCCGAATCGCCGCTGTCGGCGTTGTAGTCGTAATCGTCGCCATTGCGCGAGTCATCGCGTTCGGCGCGCTCGTCCGAAGCCTCGCTGCCGTTCGAGCTGCCGCCGTGCATCGGCGCGGGCGTCGAGGAGAGCGGGCTCTGCGTGCTCAGCGAGCCGTCTGCGGCCACACGCAGCGGGCTCGCGATCCATTCGTCGTTCTCGAGCAGTGGATTCTGGGCGACGGCCATCGCGACTTCCTGCTGCAGTTCGAGCGTCGACAGCTGCAGTAGCCGAATCGACTGCTGCAGCTGGGGCGTGAGCGCGAGGTGCTGCGACAGGCGGAGTTGGAGGCTGGCTTTCATGGCAAAAACGAATCGTTACCTGAAGTTTGCCACGTAGGCGGCGCGTTGCGGGCGGTGGGATGATACGAAGCGCGCGATAAGCTGGCTTACATGCGGAAATGTTCGCCGAGATAGACGCGGCGGACGCTTTCGTTCTCAATGATGTGCTGCGGAGCACCGGCAGCGAGCACCGAGCCGTCGTTGATGATGTAGGCGTGGTTGCAGATGCCGAGCGTCTCGCGCACGTTGTGGTCGGTGATCAGCACACCAATGTTCCGTTGCTTCAGGAACTTGACGATCTTCTGGATCTCGAGCACCGCGATTGGGTCGACGCCGGCGAAGGGCTCGTCGAGCAGGATGAAGCTGGGATTGCTGGCCAGCGCACGGGCGATCTCGACGCGGCGGCGCTCGCCACCCGACAGCGACAGCGCGGGGTTGTCGCGCAGATGGCCGATCTGCAGTTCGTCGAGCAGGGCCTCGGTGCGCGAGGCGAGATCGTCCTTGCTCAGCAGCTTGCCGTTGTCGCCGTGCTGCAGCTCGAGCACGGCGCGGATGTTCTCCTCGACGGTCAACTTGCGGAACACTGAGGCTTCCTGCGGCAGGTAGGACAGGCCCAGCGAGGCGCGCTTGTGGATCGGCAGCGGGCTGATCGGACTTCCGTCCAGCGAGATGTCGCCGGCATCGAGCGGCACCAGGCCGACGATCATGTAGAAGGAGGTTGTCTTGCCCGCGCCGTTCGGGCCGAGCAGACCGACCACTTCGCCGCTCTTCACGTCGAGGGAAACATCCTTGACGACGGTGCGCGAGCCGTAGCGCTTCTTCAGGTTGCGCACTACCAGCGAACTGGTGGTGCCAACGGGCTGGCGGTTCAGCAGGGCGTTCACGGGTTCGCTTGGATCGAGTTCGACGGCGCGAGCGTCGCGCTCGCGCCGTCGAGCGGGGCCGGGCCGCCGTTCCTGGGCGACAGCATGGCGCGCACGCGGCCGGTCGGGTTGCCCGGCGCGGCCACGTCGTTGCCGCCACGGGCGGTGTAGAAGTCACGCTGGCCATCGTAGGTGATCACGCTGCCGTGTACCGTGTCGGATACCGTCGTGAGGCCCTGAAGGCGGCGCACTGTGGCATTGTGCGTGAGCGTGGTGAGATCCTGCTTGCCGTCGTAGTCGCTGCGCTCGGCATCGCCGTCGATGTACTCGTCGAGGCCCTCGCGCTTTTGGCGAAATGAGGCGTGCTTCTTGCTGCCAGGCACCATGGTGGCGGTCGCGTACTGGTAGCCCTGCGGATCCTGGCGCACCTCGACGCGGTCGCCCTTGATCAGGATCGTGCCCTTCGTGATCACGACATTGCCGGTCGCGACCGTGACCTGCTTCAGGTCGTCATAGGTCAGATTGTCGGATTCGACGTTGATCGGCTTGTTCTGGTCCGCTTTTTCCGCATGCGCGAGCGACACGATGCCGGGTAGCGCCAGCGCGACGAAAGCCGCGACAAGCTCGGCGTGGACAGCACGCCGAGCGCCGCCGATAAAAAAATTAGGGAACGATTCTTTCATGCAGTCATGCAAGCTGAGTTACTTGGATTGACCGGAAGGGCCGCCGGACACGTCGGACGCGGCGATCGTGCCGCGGACGTTGCCGTACAGGTCGATGACCCTGGTGACATTGTTGTACTTCATGCCGTTGGTCGCATTGGCGATCGACAAACCGCGCTGAAGTTTAACCGGCTTTTCGGTCTCGATCACATCGTCGTTGACGAGCACGCGGAAATGTTCTGAATCGGCTTCCATCGGTGGATCGCCGCCGCCAGCCACGCGCAGGATCTTGGCGTCGTCGTAGAGATCGACGATCGACACGTCCCCGTTGACGGTGCCGCGCTTCGAGGTGGCCGTGACCACCGGCTTGCCGGGCTGGAACGCGCGCATCGCCGGCAGGCTCAGCTGGCTGGTCTCATCGTCCTCGTAGTGGACCAGCTTGGCGGCCGTCAGCCGGTACTGGGTGGCACCCGACTGGTCGAGCTCGGTGACCGAGAAGTGGTCGGCGAAATGGTCGGGCGAATGCGTCTTCGGGCGCGCCACTGCCTCGCCTGGCGGCGGCAGAGTGGCCTGCAGCAGCCAGTAGGTGATGCCGGTCAGCGCGAGGATCGGCAGCAGGGAGCTCAGGTGGAGGCGGGGAAACATGCGTCAGGCTCCGAGCGCGGCCACCAGCAGGGCCTCGTAGCGGCCCTGGGCGCGCAGGGAGGTATCGCCCCCCACCTCGCGCGCGGCACTAGGCACTATGGCCACCGCGCGCCTCGGATACCCAGTGGGCGCGCGCGATCACGTCGAGATGCGCGTTGGCCGGCGCGGCCACGAAGTTGCAGCGCGCTATCACGCCAAGGTCGGGCCAGTTGTCGCCCATGTAGTCGCATTCCTCAGACTTGAGGTCGGTGGCCTGCAGCAGCTCGGCGAAGGCGCTAGATTTGTGCTCGACGCCCTGGTACGGATAGCTGATTCTTAGCTCCTTGGCGCGCACCGCGACGATCTCCGAGCGGTGCCCGGTGATGATTGCTGTCTCGATGCCGGCCTCGCGCAGCAGTTTGAAGTCGTGGCTATCCTGGGAGTTAAGGCAATGCTGATCAAGTGTCTGCATTCGTGATGCCGTCAAGCCTGCGAAGCGAATCGATCATGAACGAAGTTGTCCTGGTTTGTTGTCGGTCGTCCTGGGTGCCATTCAGA
>JAYFSB010000113.1:0-6182 GCA_040946865.1 Burkholderia sp. | reverse complement strand
TGGGGCCCGCCGACCATCTGAATGGCACCCAGGACGACCGACAACAAACCAGGACAACTTCGTTCATGATCGATTCGTTACGCAGGCTTGACGACATCGCGAATACAGACACTTGATCAGCATTGCCTTAAGCATGTTCGCCGCGTCTCCACTCGATATGACAAGCTTGCTAAGAGCTACCTCGTGTTTGCATCGCTTGCCTGCGACCTGGTGCCTGATTCAGGCGGCGGCCTGGTTCCTGCCGCAGCGGGTCGGCTTCGCACGCTCGGGCTGGCGCTGACGGGTGACAAAAGCTCAGTGCCAAGTAGGCCCCCGACCGGGGGCATGATCTGGCGTGCCGTCGTCGACGAGGCGCTGGCCGCCACCGCCAGCGAGCGGGCGACCGGGCTCGCCCGCCAGCCAACCCACGCGATCGCCGCGATGTATGCCGCCGATGCCTGCAAGCGCGCCCTCGGCATTGAACTCGTCGAGGTCGGCCCCGGCCACGCGCGGATGCGCATGACGGTCCAGCCGGAATTCCTGAACGGCCACCACATCTGCCATAGCGGCCTGATCTTCACGCTGGCCGCTTCGACCTTCGCATTCGCCTGTGTACCAGATCCGGTTGTTTAGACACGATTTTGCGATCAGGCGGCAAGTGACAAGAGCGCTGCCTGACGGGCTTCGAGGGCCCCCGTGTCAAAATAGTTGCCGCTCGAATAGGATCTGGAAATCCGGGGCGCAATGAGGACGAGAAATGGCAAAGTACGGACAGGCATTCAAGGACAAGGTGGTTGCAAGGTTGCTGCCACCGGAGAGCGCGTCAGTTGAAGAGGTCGTGCAGGAAACACGCGTGACCGTGGTCACGCTGGGGCGTTAGCGCAGTGAGTCACCGCCCGCGGGCGGGCTTGGACAGCTGCATCGCAACTGGACGCCGTGCTCACCACTGCCGCGCTGGACGAGACATCGCGCAGCGCATGGCACCGTGAGAACGGCATGTATCCGCAGGAGCTTGCTGTCTGGCGGGGACGCGGCCAACCCAGGCGTTGGGCCGACCCACAGGACATGCGTGCCGCGCCTGAGCAAACGACAGCGAATTGCCGCCGGATCAAAGAACTCGAGCGCGAAGTTTGGCGCAAGGACCGTGCGCTGGCCGAAACGATCGCCTTGTTGGTGCTGTCAAAAAACTCGAGACGATCTTCCACAAGGGAAAGGACGAATGATCGGTCTCGGGGATCGCCAGATAACTGCCCGAAACATCGAAGCGGCTCATCAGGCCGGTGTACGGTTGCGCCTGGCTTGCGAGAGACTTTGCCGGCATTGACGTGCGCACCCTGCAACGCTGGAAGGTCCAGGATGGGCTGCAAACCGGCGACCGTCGGCGGCTCATCCCAAGCCAGCGCATGCGTGCTGACCGAACCGGAGCGTCAGGCTGTGCTCGCAATCGCCAACGAACCGCGCGTCGCAGATATGCCGCCTGCGCGGATCGTGCCAGCGCTGGCCGACGAAGGCGTCTATCTGGCGAGCGAATCAACCTTCTGTCGGTTACTGCGTGCGCAAGGTCAGAACGCTCATCGCGGTCGGGCTAAAGCGCCCCAAGCCAGCCGCGAGCGCAGTTCGCCAAGTCTGGTGCTGGGATATGACGTATTTGCTCGCCACCGTGGCCGGCATGGGGTTCTACCTATACCTGATCATGGACATCTACAGCCGCAAGATCATCGCCTGGGAAGTGCACGGCACCGAGACGATGCCGATCATGCCGTCTGGGTCATTCAGCAGACGGCGTTGGCCGAAAGGATTGCCGCTGACGAGCAGCCCCCCGTTCTGCACGACGACAACGGCTCTACGCTGAAGGCTACGACGGTGCTGGCGATGCTTCACTGGCTCGGCGTGAAGCCCTCGTATTCGCGTCCGCGCGTCAGCGACGACAACGCGTTTGTCGAATCCCTGTTTCGTACAGGCCAAGTACCGTCCCGAGTTCCCGGCGCACGGCTTTGCAGACTTGGACGCCGCCAGGCAATGGGCGATGTGCTTCGTGCATTGTGGTACCACAACGAGCATCGGCACTGCGGCATCCGGGACCGCTGGTCGGGCCAGACGCGCAACTGGACGCCTACCGGTTCCGCGCGCTCAATCCCGAGCGCGATGCCATCCGTCAACGAGATCGGAATCAGGGGGCATACACAGGCTCACCTTGCATGACAAAGGCTTGACGCGCACCTTAGCGTGCCTGGGCATCCACGTCACCAAGGTGGGCGATCGCTTTTCCGCACTGGAGCCAATCAGTCAAGGGGTGTACACGAGCAGTTTGGATCGGTCGAAGTGACGCCGGCCGCGGACTGTCTTGCGAATGGATTACGGCTCGCAGTACACGTCGGACGACATCCGCGCCCAGATCAAGTTCTGGGAGATTACGCCGAGCTACACCTTCGTTGCCGAGCCACAGACCAATGGCGTCGCCGAGCGTTTCAATCGGACCATGAAGGAGCAGGCTATCTACGGGCGGCTGTTCAAAAATGTTGAAGAAGTTCGTGCTGCCGCTGTCGCGTTCAAGGATCGATACAATCGCGAGTGGCCTCTCGAAAAATTGGGCTTCAAGCCCCCCATCGAAGCCCGTCAGGCAGCGCTCTTGCCACTTGCCACTTGCCGCCTGATCGCAAAATCGTGTCTAAACAACCGGATTCGGTACAGCGCGGGCCGCAAAGCATGCTCACGGCCCGCTTTCGTAACGTCCGGAAAAATCGCTACAAAAATCGCTACAAATTACAGCGAAATTAACCATTCCCCAAATATTGGACTACGCTTAGAAGCGTTACCCGATGTTGATGTAGCTGACGATCGGATCGAGCTTGATGTGAGCCTGCGACGTGCACGTCAGCGTCCCGACCTGGGTGGTCAGGGTGGCCGTCAGGCGTACCGGGATGTACGAGATCGACAGGCCCGCGAACCAGTGTTTGTTGAAGTTGTAGTTGAAGCCGGCGTTAAATACGGGTTCCCACTGGTTGCGGGTGGTGACGTTGGTCGGGGGGCACCCAGCACGCCGCGCTCGAAAGCGGTGTTGGTCAGCTTGGTGCCGGTGAAGTAGATGCATGATGCGCCCACGCCCACGTAGGGACGGAACTTAGCCTCGGCGCTATTGAAGTAGTACTTTAGCAGGACGGCCGGGCTCCACTGGTAGGCGCGGCCGAGCGTGCCGAACTGTTCGAACGAACCCTTGCCGTTCAGATGGAACTTTGGCGGGATCCCGTAGCCGAACTCGGCAGCGATGTGGTCGATCACGAACGAAATACCCGGCGATCAGGCCGAGCGTGTCGGAGTCGCTGATGCCGGCACCGGTATTGGGCACCGACTGGTTGACGGGCGTGCCGCCGACGGCCATCACCTTGAGCGGATCCGCTCGAGTCTTGCGGGGCGAGGTGGAACCAGCCCGTGGTGACATAGAAGCTAGCTGCTGCGTGCGCGACAGTGCCGACAGTCATGAATGTGAGGGCAATAGCTCCCATTAATCGCTGATTTTTGTTTCATGGATGTGTCTCCTCCTCGATTTAATGCGTGCTCATTATGACCACGGCGTTTCAAACGGAACAGGCTCGTAAACTAGAGCAATCTCCCTAGAATTCGTACGAACGTGCGATTCCTCCCTGCCGCGCGGGGCTCTGCGCGGATGCAGTCATTCGGGCCTTCGGGTTTTTCCTAACGCGATCAAACGGACATTCAGCATGGCACGGCTAGCACGACTCTATGTTCCCGATCAGCCGCAGCACGTCATCCTGCGCGGTCTTGATCAGCAACCGGCGTTCGTCGACGATCAGGATTACGAGCTGTTCATCGATTGCCTGAAGGCGGCGGCGCGCGATCATCAACTGGCGGTGCATGCCTACGTGCTGCTGCCGCGGCAGGTGCAGCTGCTCGTCACCCCGAGCGACGAGGCGAGCCTGCCCAAGGCGATGCAGGCGGTGGGCAGGCGTTACGTCGCGCACTTCAATCGGCGCTATTTGCGGCGGGGCACGCTGTGGGAGGGTCGTTACCGCGCCACCGTGATCGAGGGCGAGCGTTACTTCCTGCTCGCCAGCCGCGTGGTGGAGCTGAGCCCGGTGCGCGCGCAGCTGGTGCAGGCGGCCGAGGACTATCGCTGGTCGAGCTATCGCCACCACATTGGCCTGACCGTCGGCAGCCTGATCACCGACCACCCGCTCTATTGGGCGCTCGACAATACGCCGTTCGAACGGCAGCGCGCCTACAAGGAACTCTGCGAGCAGCCACTCGACGAGCGCCAGACCGAGCAGCTCCAGCAGGCCACCCTCAAGGGCTGGGTGCTCGGCAGCGAAACCTATCGCGAGTGGGCCGGCCGGACCGCTAACCGGCGAGTTTCCCCGCTGCCGCGCGGCCGGCCGCGTAAGGTACGTGAAAGTAACGGCCCGCGCAACCCGCCCGCGCACCAGTAAGCCAGGTTGACGGGCCGACAGGCGGCATCTTTGGATGCCACTTTTCTTGCACACAAATTGATGCGTCCTCAATAAAAAAGCAACAAATCGAAATACCCATTTAATTGGCGTCTGATCAAGCGGTTTTATTTGCTATTTCATTGATTCATCGCGTATATTCAGGATTCCGGCATACTCTGTGCAATAGAGTCCGGTTTCGGCCCGCCACACCGCCGCCGAGGCGGCGGGCCCCCAAAGCAGATGTTTCAACGGCCACGAGGCTCTTACTCAGACGGTGTCCCCATGAACGACCACCAAGAGCCGCAGCGCGCGGGCCCTGCCGCGCAAGGTCTGTACGACCCGCAGAACGAGCACGACGCTTGCGGCGTCGGCTTCGTTGCTCACATCAAGGGCAAGAAGAGCCACGAGATCATCGAGCGGGGTTTGAAGATCCTGGAGAACCTCGATCACCGCGGCGCGGTCGGTGCCGATCCGCTGATGGGTGACGGCGCCGGCATCCTGATCCAGATTCCGGACGCGTTCTATCGCGAGGAAATGGCGCGCCAAAGCGTAACGCTGCCGCCGGCCAGCGAATATGGGGTTGGCATGATCTTCCTGCCAAAGGAAAACGCCTCGCGGATCGCCTGCGAACAGGAACTGGAGCGCACCGTCAAGGCGGAAGGACAGGTGGTGCTGGGCTGGCGCGACGTGCCGGTCGACTCGAGCATGCCGATCTCACCGACGGTGAAGGCTTCCGAGCCGCTGATCCGCCAGATCTTCATCGGCCGCGGCAAGGACGTGATCGTCACCGACGCGCTCGAGCGTAAGCTGTACGTGATCCGTAAGACTGCCAGCCATCGCATCCAGGCGCTCAAACTCGAGCACGGCAAGGAATATTTCGTGCCGTCGATGTCGGCGCGCACCATCGTCTACAAGGGCCTGCTGCTGGCCGGGCAGGTCGGCGTCTACTACCGCGACCTGCAGGACACACGCGTGGTTTCGGCGCTGGCCCTGGTGCACCAGCGTTTCTCGACCAACACCTTCCCGGCCTGGGAGCTGGCCCACCCGTACCGGATGATCGCCCACAACGGCGAGATCAACACCGTCAAGGGCAACGTTAACTGGCTCAACGCGCGCACCGGCGCGATCGCCAGCCACGTGCTCGGCGACGACTTGCCCAAGCTCTGGCCGCTGATCTACCCGGGCCAGTCGGACACGGCCTCGTTCGACAACTGTCTCGAGCTGCTGGTGATGGCGGGTTACCCGTTGGTTCATGCGATGATGATGATGATCCCGGAAGCCTGGGAACAGCACACGCTGATGGATGACAACCGCCGCGCCTTCTACGAATACCATGCCGCGATGATGGAGCCGTGGGACGGCCCCGCCGCGATCGCCTTCACCGACGGCCGCCAGATCGGTGCAACGCTGGACCGCAACGGCCTGCGTCCGGCGCGCTACATCGTTACCGATGACGACCTGGTGATCATGGCCTCGGAAGCCGGCACGCTGCCGATCTCCGAGTCGAAGATCGTCAAGAAGTGGCGCCTGCAGCCGGGCAAGATGTTCCTGATTGACATGGAGCACGGCCGCATCATCGACGACAAGGAACTGAAGGACAACCTCGCCAACGCCAAGCCCTACAAGAGCTGGATCGACGCGGTGCGCATCAAGCTCGATGAGATCGAGCCCAAGGACGAGGACGTGGGGGGGGGGGGGGGGGGGGGGGGGGGGGGGGGGGGGGGGGGGGGGGGGGGGGGGGGGGGGGGGGGGGGGGGG
>JAYFSB010000112.1:0-6331 GCA_040946865.1 Burkholderia sp. | reverse complement strand
CCTTGCTCGGGTCATATCCACCGATCTATAACGGCTGAACCACGGGGACGGTGAACTTGATCAGCATTGCCTTAACACAATACCTCTCGGTAGGTGTTGCACTTCAGATTTGAGGCCGCCAAGTGTTATATGGACCTTCACCGAGTCCCGTTCCGCATGTCCCTACTCTCGAAATGTGCCGCACGCGCGGCGGCTGCCGTCGTCCTGGCCGCTACGCTGGCGGGCGGCGGCTATTACTGGGCGAACCAGCCGCTTGTCTTACCGTCTCCGACCGTCGATGTCTCGATCAAGCCGCACAGCAGCGTCAAGAGCGTCGCGCAGCAGCTCGTGCTTGGCGGCGTGCCCCTGCAGCCGCAGCTGTTCGTGCTGATGACGCGCGTACTCGGGCTGGAGAGCCGGCTCAAGTGGGGCAATTATGAGTTCAAGACTGGCCTGACGTCGTACGAGGTGCTGCAGAAGCTGACGCGCGGTAACGTCAACGAATATGTCGCGACCATCATCGAGGGCTGGACCTTCAAGCGCATGCGTGCCACACTGGACGACAATCCGGCCCTTGTGCACAGCACGGCCGGCATGAGCGATACGGAGCTGCTGCGCGCGATCGGTGTGACGCCGGCGCAGATCGAGCGGGGCAGCGGTGAAGGCCTGTTCTTCCCCAATACCTACCTGTTCGACAAGGGCACCAACGACGTCACCTTCTACCGACGCGCCTACCAGCTGATGCGACGCGGCTGGACGAAGCCTGGCGCATGCGTGCCCCCGGGCTGCCGTATCGCTCTGTTTACGAAATTCTGACGATCGCCTCGATCGTTGAGAAGGAAACCGGCCGCGCGGCCGACCGCGCCTACGTGGCGGCGGTGTTCGCGAACCGATTGCGGATCGGTATGCCGCTGCAGACCGATCCGACCGTGATCTACGGTCTCGGCGACGCTTACGACGGGCACCTGCGCAAGCGGGACCTGCAGATGGATAACTCCTTACAATACCTACACGCGCCGCGGCCTGCCGCCGACGCCGATCGCACTACCGAGCGCGGCGTCGCTGCAGGCAGCCGTGAACCCGGCCGCCACCCCGGCGCTCTATTTCGTCGCCAAAGGCGACGGCACGAGCGTCTTTTCGGATACGCTCGGCGATCACAACAAGGTGGTGGACAAATACCTAGGAGGCCAATAATGGCGCGCGGTAAATTCATCACGTTCGAAGGGATCGACGGCGCGGGCAAGACCACGCACCTCGCCTGGTTCAGTGAACAGTTGCGCGTGCAGGTCGCGGCTAGCGGCCACCAGGTGGTGCAAACCCGCGAGCCGGGCGGCACCACGCTGGGCGAGGCGCTGCGCGCGGTGCTGCTGGAGCAGGCGATGGACCTGGAAACCGAGGCCCTGCTGATGTTCGCGAGCCGTTGCGAGCACCTGGCGCGCGTGATCGAGCCGGCGCTCGCGCGCGGCGACTGGGTGATCTCGGACCGCTTCACCGACGCGACCTTCGCCTACCAGGGCGGCGGCCGCGGCCTGCCGCGCGACAAACTGGAAACGCTGGAGCGCTGGGTGCAGGGCGGTTTTCAGCCTGACCTGACGATCCTGTTCAACGTGCCGCCCGAGGTCGCCAGCGAGCGGCGTGGCGCGGCGCGCGCGCCCGACAAGTTCGAGGCGGAAAGCGACGCCTTCTTCCTGCGCACGCGCGCCGAGTACCTGCGCCGTGCGGAAGAGGCACCTTACCGCTTCCTGATCGTCGACGCCAGCCAGTCGATTGCACAGATCCAGCGCCAGCTCGAAGGCGTGCTGGCCTCGCTCTGACCTACCAGTAAAGGGCCGACCCGATGATCTATCCATGGCAAACCGAGGACTGGGACCGCCTGCAGGCACTGCGTGCGGCCTGGCCGCACGCGCTGCTGCTGCACGGCCAGGCCGGCATTGGCAAACTGCATTTCGCCCAGCACCTGGCGCAGGGTTTCCTGTGCGAGTCACCGCTGCCCAGGGACGACAATCCCTGCGGCAAGTGCACGGCCTGCACCTGGTTCGAGCAGGGCAACCATCCCGACTACCGGATCGTGCTGCCCGAGGGGCTGGCCGGCGAGGTGTCGGGCGCGGCCGCCGATGAGGGCGGCAAGAAGACCCGCACGCCGAGCAAGGAAATCAAAATCGAACAGGTGCGCGGCCTGCTCGACTTCGTCGGCGTCAGCTCGCATCGCGGCGGCGCGCGCGTGGTGGTGCTGTACTCGGCCGAGGCGCTTAACGTGGCGGCCGCCAACGCGCTGCTCAAGACGCTCGAAGAGCCGCCCTCGGGCGTGCTCTTCCTGCTGGTGTCGGCGCGGCTCGACCGCCTGCTGCCGACCATCATCAGCCGCTGTCAGCAATGGCCGATGACGCTGCCCTCGGCGGTGGCCGCCAAGGCTTGGCTAGCGGCGCAGCGCGTGCCCGACGCGGCGACGCTGCTGGCCGAGGCCGGCGGCGCGTCGCTGGCCGCGCTGGCGCTGGCCGGCGACGAGAACCGGCCGCTGCGCGACTGGGCGCTGGCCCAGCTGGCGGCCGGCGCGAGCTGCGATCCGGTCGCTTGCGGCGAGTCCCTGCAGAAGCTGCCGGTGCCGGTGGTGCTGGGCTGGCTGCAGCGCTGGCTCTACGACCTACTGGTACAGCGCGCGGCCGGCCAGCCGCGTTATTTCCCCGCGCAGTGCGCCGCGCTCGAACGCTGCGCGGCGGCGCTCGACGCCAATGCCTTCGCGCGCTTCATGAAAATCGTGACGCGTCAGCGCGCGGTCGAGAACCACACGCTCAATGCGCGGCTCGTGTTCGAAGAACTGTTTCTCGGCTATCGCGAGCTCTACGCATGAGCTCGCTCACTCACTCACGCTTAAGGACAGACAGGAAGCACAGATGTTCGTTGATTCCCATTGCCACATCAATTTCGAAGGGCTCGCAGACCGCCTACCCGAGGTGTTCGACAAGATGCGCGAGCATCAGGTCACGCATGCGCTGTGCGTTTCTGTCGACCTGGAGACCCTACCGCAGGTGCTCGCGATCGCCGAGCAGCACGAGCACATGTACGCCTCGGTGGGCGTGCATCCCGATCACGAGGAGGTGCTGGAACCGACGCTCGCCGAACTCGCCGAACTGGCGGCGCACCCTAAGGTGGTTGCGATCGGCGAGACCGGCCTCGACTACTACCGGCTCGGCGAACGCAGCATCGCCGACATGGAATGGCAGCGCGAGCGCTTTCGCACGCATATCCGCGCCGCGCACGCCACCACCAAGCCGCTGATCATCCACATGCGCGCCTCCTCGGAGGACACGCTGCGGATCATGGCCGAGGAGCGTGCCTCGGTGCCGGGCGGCGTGATGCACTGCTTCACCGAGCCCTGGCACGTGGCCGAGATGGCGCTGGTGCAGGATTTCCATATCTCGCTGTCGGGGATCGTCACCTTCCAGAAGGCTGAGGAGGTGCAGGACGTGGCGCGACGCGTGCCGCTCGAGCGCCTGCTGATCGAGACGGATTCGCCATACCTCGCGCCGGTACCGTATCGCGGTAGGCCGAATGAACCTGCGTACGTCAGTTATGTCGGACGCTTTATCGCGGCACAGCGCGGCATCAGCTATGAGGCGCTGGCCGCCGCGACCACGCAGAACTTTTTCCGGCTGTTCAAGATCGCCGCCTGATGCGATCCCCGGCTGGAGCAATCTAGGGTAGGAGCCCAACAATATGAAACCGATCAACGGTCTTCTGTCCATGATCCGCCCAGGTGCCGCGCTGCGCGCGCTCGTTTTTGCCGCCGCCTGCGGCACCGGCCTCGCCGCCTCGCTCGTGCATGCCGAATCGCGCGACGCGATTGTCAAGGCCGTCAAGTTCGACGATATCGCCGATATCGGCAAGCAGCTCAAGAACGGGCTCGACCCGAACCGGACCGACGACAAAGGCAATCCGCTGATCGTGATCGCCGCGCGCGAGAAGTCGGACAAGGTGGCCGAGGCGTTAGCCTCGGCACCCAACGTCGACCTGGAGAAGACTGATCCGGCCGGCGAGAACGCGCTGATGATGGCGTCCCTGAACGGCGACCTGCCGCTGGTGAAGTTCCTAGTCGACAAGAAGGGCGCCGAGGTCAGTAAGAAGGGCTGGACGGCCCTGCACTACGCGGCCACCAACGGCCACGACGACGTGGTCAGCTACCTGCTCGACAAGTCCGCCTATATCGACGCCGGCTCACCTAACGGCACCACGCCGTTGATGATGGCCGCGCGCGGCAACCACGACACCACCGTCACCCTGCTGCTCGACCAGAGTGCCGATCCGGCCATCAAGAACCAGGTCGGTGTCACCGCACTCGAATTCGCCAAGCATTACCAGGCACCCGACGCGGTCAAGATCCTGTCCACGCGCACAGTGCGGATCGGCGATGGCCGCCCCGTCAGTGGGGCGGGTGGTCAAAGCAGTGCAAAATAGCGGTTTTGGGCGCGGCCTTCGTTACGCCGCTGCGGCGCACGCTTTCACGGCAGGTGGATTCAAGCTCTGTGCGAAGACTGACGTGAAGTCGCGCACCTCGTGCGTCGCGTCGCGCCAGTACGCCAGTACTTCTGCCTGTCGCCCGACATCAAGGCGTAGCAGATGACGGACGCGGTGCGCAAGTACGTCGCCGAGAACCCGAAGATCGTCGATCTATAACGCCAGCACGGCTGTCTCGCTCGGGCTCGGCAAGGCTTTCCCCTGCCGCAACGGTAATTGAGGCCGCCGCGCGCCTGAGCTGAACGCGGCTCGTGCGGCGGACCGGGCAGGGCGGCTCTCGCCCTGTCCCAAACCTGGCGGAAGCGGGATCTCCGGATCCCGCCGCCCCCACCCCAGACGACGACTCCCGCGCGATGACGATGACCATCGATCAACTCGCGGCCATCGCCGATGCGCCGCTTCACTCCTGGCCCGGCACGTTGTTTGTTGCCGTGCTCCTGCTGGCCGTCGTGACCGGTATCCACTGGTTCGGCGCGCGGATCCTGATCCCGCTGGCGCGCCCCTATCCCTTCATGCGCGTGATCGTGCACTATATCGACCGGCCCACGTTCGCGGTGCAGGCCTTCCTGGCGCTCGAATTTCTGTCCCTGCAGGTGGCCGATGAGCTGAGCCACGCAGGCGCCCTGCGCACGCTCGCGGCGGTCTGCCTGATTATCGCGCTGACCTGGCTGCTGATGCGCCTGGCGGCCGCGGTCGGCGAGGCGATCGTGCAAGCCAACCCGGCCGACCGGCCCAACAACCTGGAGGCGCGCCGCATCCACACCCAGGCGCGCGTGCTGGCGCGCTCAGCGATGGTGGTGGTGGTGGTCATCGGCGCCGGTGCCGCGCTGATGGCCTTCCCCAACGTCAGGCAGATTGGCGCGAGTTTGCTGGCCTCGGCCGGCGTGGCCGGGTTGGTGGCCGGTATCGCTGCGCGGCCGGTGCTCGGCAATCTGATCGCCGGCCTGCAGATCGGCATCTCACAGCCGATCCGGCTCGACGACGTGGTGGTGATCCAGGGCGAGTGGGGCCGAATCGAGGAAATCACTGGTACCTATGTTTCCGTGAGGCTGTGGGACCAGCGCCGGCTGGTCGTGCCGCTGCAGTGGTTCATCGAGAATCCGTTCCAGAACTGGACCCGCAACAGCGCCGAGATCATCGGCACGGTGTTCCTGTTTGTCGACTACCGTACGCCACTGGAGCCGCTGCGCAATGAGCTATCGTGCATCGTCAGCGCCGCGCCAGAATGGGACGGCCGGGTGCAGGTGCTGCAGGTGACTGATGCTACCGAACGCTCGATCCAGTTGCGCGCGCTGGTCAGTGCGCCCGATTCCTCGCTGGCTTGGGACCTGCGCTGCCGCGTGCGCGAGGGGCTGATCAGCTTCCTGCAGGCCAACTACCCGGACAGCCTGCCGCATGGCCGCATGGAACTGGCCACGCCGGACCAGGGACGCGAGCCCGTGCTGCCCTCGTGGATATCGCACAAGCCGGCGGCCAGCACGGCCGCTGATCCGACCGCCGCCGACGCTCCCGTGCCGGTGCGCTGAGCGTCGCCGCCGATCCCTTCCTCCCCGCCATCAAGGGGCTGGTTCAAGGTTGAAGTACAACAGAAGCCGGTTGCGCCCGAAGGGCATCCCCCAAGGCAACGATTTCATGATGAGGCTGACGCACATCGAACGATTCAGGCATGAACAGTTCGGCCGGACACCTCCAGCCCAAGCTCTTGCGCGGACGGGTGTTCACCGTAAGCGTCCCGTGAACCCGCACTGATGGATTTGAAAAAACGGCTATTCGTAAAAGTGGGTTGAAACGGGATCAAAGCTCCCCCGCCTCAATCATGCGGATGAGTGTTGAAATGTCT
>JAYFSB010000111.1:0-6332 GCA_040946865.1 Burkholderia sp. | reverse complement strand
AAATCGATGCCGTTCACGAACCACGGATCGCTGATACCCAAAGCCGTCTCGAACAACTTGCTATGCATGACTACCGTGGCTCACGTGCAAATCGGGCAATTTATCATCCACTCGAAATTCAACAGAGGCAGAATTGTTGCGTCGTAATGTTGAGCGAGTAGGATGGGTACCGTGTGCTTCGCGTTTTCGTAGGTCGTGCGGCTGCGCGTCTCGAGAATCAGCTCGCGCTCGCGCAGCAGCGGCGCATAGGGCCGAGCCTCGCTGAGGCCGTGATGATGCGGATCGCTACATGTCACAGAAATGTCGTATTGTGATGCAATTCGTTGGCATACTGAATGTAGTTCGGTGGCGCGGGTGCGTCGTCGGGCGGTACGAGCGCGCCGTGGCGGTGCTCGATGCCCGACTCCGAGCAAGGACCGGCCAGCCAGCCGGTGCCGATCACCAGCAGCAGGGCGAGACCGGTGGCGACGATCGCGAAACGGCACTTGCGCCAGAAGGCGGTTGCTACGAAGAGCAGCACAAATGAATCGAACAGAATCCATTTGAATGGGGTAAGGTAACTTTTTGCCCGCTCGGGTTCGACCGGTTCCAGGTGCCGCGAAATGTGGTGCGGTGCGGAACAGGTAGGAAAAGCGCAGGTGGATCATGGGTAGCGTCCGCCTGTCGTTGCGTGGCGGTGTTGGCCGGAGAAGTCCTGGACCAGCGAAGCCGCCTGCAGGATCGCTGTTCTTTGAGAAAGAGTCCAGATGGCCACGTATTCCAACGAAGCAGTGCTCGATGCCTTGAGGCGCGTGCAATACCGGCAAGTCCCCTGGGCGCGGCGCCCTAACGTCTTCGGATACCTTCGCAGACTCGGGCTGATGGATACGGTGCGTCAGAAGACGGTCGCGCCGGCCCCGGGCTTCCATGCTCCCGTCGACATCGCCGTGCTGACCGATACCGGCCGTGCCGAATTCGCCAGGCTGGAACACGACGAAAAGCAACTGAGCTGGACCGATCGTCGGATCGACGACTACGTGCTGAGTGCCAATTTCGGTGATGGTGATCAGTCGTTTCGGCGAATGTGATCAGTGTGGAAGGTCGTGTTGCGCGGTCAATGGATTATAACGAAGGTGTTCACAATCAGGATGCGGAGGACTGCTTGCTGTTGGCCTTTCGCATCGATTCGCCCTTCAGCGGCAGCTTGTGCACCTGATGGACTAGCCGGTTAAGGATTGCGTCGGCGAGCGTCGGGTCCTGCAGCCACAACACATGCCAGTGTTCGAGCGGTAACTGGCTGGTAATGATCGTGGAGCGTGTGCCGACGCGCTTGTTGAGCACTTCGAGCAGATCGTTTCTGGCATCCTGATCGAGATCTTGAAGGCCCCAAGTCGTCGAGCAGCAAAACATTCATTGTTGACGTTCACCCAGAATTGACTCAACTGGACCTGTAGGTTTGATCGAATTTTGACCCACATGATTGAATGCCCTGCTCAATCTTTGAGCAGGGGGATATCGAGGTGATCACGGTGGGCATGCTGGCCAAGATCAGGCGGATATGTATTCCCGCGAGAATGTTCCGCTGCGCGAGATCGCGCGGCGCACGGCCCGGTTTATGTTCGAGGAGATGCATGCACAGGGCTATGCCGGCAGCTTGCATCCCTGCTCAAGGCTCAGCTGGATCATTGTGCGCTCTTCACAACTCAGGTGTTTGTAGGTTCCCATCGCAACACAATACCTTTCGGTAGGTGTTGCACTTCAGATTTGAGGCCACCCTGCCAAAGCGCGCCCAACACGCGCTGCGCTACGCACCGGCCGCCGCGTTGGTGGCCGGTGGTACTGCCCTCCATGCTGGAGACGCCGGCTGGCATCTTCTTATCGCTCGCCAACCACGATTTCTATGCCGCCGCCGCGGGCCTAGCCTAATTCAGGTTGCGTCGCAGTATGATCGGCACAATCGTGGTCGCCATGCTGGTGTCGACCGCGCTGTGCCTGATCATTTGACCCTTCGCCTCGAAGCCTTTCGATGCCGCACAGCAACATCGAAAGGTGTCGGTCAAATAGGGGGAATTCGCTGCGCGGCGGGGCAGGTCGCGGGATGGGTCGGCTAGAATGACGGCAGAAATCCCGAGCGTGTCGCACGGCCCAGCCCAGCCGTCAGACGCCTTTCATCGGCAGCCCGCACGCGATTTTTCAGCAACGCCTTTCTCATCAACCTTCAATCAGTCCTATGAGCCAAGTTAAGCGTCTTACCAACCTGATTGCCGAGGGCAAGGTCTCCGGCCAACGCGTCTTTATCCGCGCCGATCTGAACGTGCCCCAGGACGACCACGGCAACATCACTGAGGACACGCGCGTGCGCGCCTCGGTGCCGGCGATCCGGGCCGCGCTTGACGCGGGTGCCGCGGTGATGGTCACCTCGCACCTGGGCCGGCCGGCCGAAGGTAAATTCAAGCCCGAGGATTCGCTGGTGCCGATCGCCAAGCGCCTGGGCGAGCTGCTCGGCCGCGATGTGCCGCTGGTAGCGAACTGGGTCGAGAACGGCGTGAAGGTCGCGCTAGGCGAGGTGGTGCTGCTCGAGAACTGCCGCGTCAACAAGGGTGAGAAGAAGAACGACGACGCGCTGGCCCGGAAGATGGCCGCGCTCTGCGACATCTACGCCAACGACGCGTTCGGCACCGCGCATCGCGCGGAAGCCACCACCCACGGCATCGCCAAGTACGCCGGCATCGCCTGCGCCGGCCCGCTGCTGGCCGCCGAGCTCGACGCGCTGGGCAAGGCGCTGGACAACCCGAAGCGCCCGCTGGTGGCGATCGTGGCCGGCTCCAAGGTGTCGACCAAGCTGACCATCCTGAAGTCGCTGGCCGAGAAGGTCGACCAGCTGATCGGCGGCGGTGGCATTGCCAACACCTTCATGCTGGCCATGGGCCTCGCGATCGGCAAGTCGCTAGCCGAGCCGAACCTGGTCGCCGAGGCCAAGGCCATCATCGACGCAACGCGCGAGCGCGGCACCTCGGTGCCGATCCCCTCGGACGTGGTGACGGCCAAGGAATTCACGCTCACCGCGATGGCCACTGTCAAGAAGGTCAGCGAAATCGATGCCGACGACCTGATCCTCGACATCGGCCCGGACACGGCACGCGCGCTGGCTCGCCAGCTCGAGAATGCCGGCACCGTCGTCTGGAACGGCCCGGTGGGCGTGTTCGAGTTCGACCAGTTCGGCAATGGCACCAAGACGCTCGCCGAGGCGATCGCCAATTCCCCCGCGTTCTCGATCGCGGGCGGCGGTGACACCCTGGCGGCCATCGCCAAGTACGGCATCCATGACAAGGTCAGCTACATCTCGACGGGCGGCGGTGCCTTCCTCGAGTTCCTGGAAGGGAAGAAGTTGCCGGCGGTGGAAGTGCTGGAAACGCGTGCGGCCTGATGGCGACGCACGATCGCGCGAAGATGCGCTGGCGGGGGCGGTACGGCCCCGGGGCCGGCCGTGATGGAAAAGGACATGTAGAACAAAGCGACACCGGCCGCGCTGGGCCCGCGGCGGCTCAGGCTCTCGCAGCAGTATCTTCAGCGCATCTACCCAGACCATCAAGAGGAGTTTCATGCTTCGCGCCACCAAGATAGTCGCCACGATCGGCCCGGCTTCCAGTTCGCCCGAGATTCTGCTGCAGATGATCCAGGCTGGCCTCGACGTCGTGCGTCTCAACTTTTCGCACGGCACGGCCGACGATCACCGCCAGCGTGCCGAGATGGTGCGCGAGGCCGCGCGCAAGGTCGGCCGCGAAATCGCGATCATGGCCGACCTGCAGGGTCCGAAGATCCGTGTCGGCAAGTTCGAGGAGGGTAAGACCACGCTGAACCCGGGTCAGCTCTTCATCCTCGACGCCACATGCGAGCTCGGCAACGACGAGCGCGTCGGCCTCGACTACAAGGACCTGCCGCGCGACCTGAAGACCGGCGACGTGCTGCTGCTCAACGACGGCCTAATCGTGCTGACCGTCGAGCGCGTGCTCGGCGATGAGATCTACACCATCGTCAAGGTGGGCGGCGAGCTGTCGAACAACAAGGGCATCAACCGCCAGGGCGGCGGGCTGTCGGCACCGGCGCTGACAGCCAAGGACATGGAGGACATCCGTACCGCCATGTCGCTGGGTGCGGATATGGTGGCCGTGTCCTTCCCGAAGAACGCCACCGATATGGAAATGGCGCACCAGCTCGCCAATATCGCGGGCGCGCCCTACGGCATCAAGCCGAAGATGATCGCCAAGATCGAGCGTGCCGAGGCGATTCCGGCCCTGCAGGACATCCTCGACGCCTCGGACGGCATCATGGTGGCGCGCGGCGACCTGGCCGTGGAAGTCGGCAACGCGGCAGTGCCGGCGCTTCAGAAGCGCATGATCCGGATGGCTCGTGAGTCGAATAAGCTGGTAATCACTGCCACCCAGATGATGGAGTCGATGATCCACGCTCCGGTACCCACCCGCGCCGAGGTCTCGGACGTAGCCAACGCCGTGCTGGATGGCACCGACGCGGTGATGTTGTCGGCCGAATCGGCGGCCGGCAAGTACCCGGTGGTTACCATCGAGACCATGGCCGCGATCTGCGTCGAGGCCGAGAAATCGGAAACCGTCGAGCTCGACAAGGACTTCCTCGACCGCACCTTCACCCGCATCGACCAGTCGATCGCGATGGGCGCGCTGTTCACGGCCCACCACCTAGGTGCCAAGGCGATCATCGCGCTGACTGAATCGGGCTCCACAGCGCTGTGGATGTCGCGCCACATCACCCACGTGCCGATCTTCGCGCTCACGCCGCGGGTCGGTAGCCAGCGCGCGATGTCCCTGTTCCGCCACGTCACGCCGCTGCACGTCGACTTCAACAGCGACCGCGATTCGGCCATGCAAGCCGCGGCCGAGATCGTGATCCGTCAGGGTTACGTGGTGCGCGGGGACATGGTGGTGCTAACTATCGGCGAGCCGATGGGGCAGGCCGGTGGCACCAATACGCTGAAGATCGTGAGGATCGGCGAAAGCCTTTAATTTGTTCGGACCCTTTATTGATGCCCGGCGACGGTTTCAAGGTTGAAGTGCAACAGAAGCCGGTTGCGCCCGAAGGGCATCTCCCAAGGCAACGATTTCATGATAATTCTGACGAACATTGAACGATTCGAGCATGAACAGTTGGCCGGACGCGTCCAGCCCAAGCTCTTGCGCGGGCGGGTGTTCATCTGCCAAACGATGTCGTCGAGCTCGGCCTGGAAAAACACGACCAGATCCGTACCCTTGGGCATGTACTGGCGCAGCAGCCCGTTGGTGTTCTCGTTGCGCCCGCGCTGCCAAGGGCTATGCGGATCAGCGAAGTAGACCTTGATGTCGGCGGTCTCGCAGAGCTGCTCATGCTTGGCCATCTCCCGTCCCTGATCATAGGTCATAGAAAGACGGCGCTGGGCGTCGATGCGGTTCAGGATCATGCCGAACGAAGTGACGGCGGCGTCGGCAGTGACGTTCTCCATCTTGCCCAGGGTGACGAACAGCGAGGTGCGCTCGACCAGCGTCGCGACTGAAGGCACATGACGCGTGTCGCGTTCCCAGTGCCCGGGGCCGATCCGCTCGTCGATCTCAGCCGGACGATCGTGGATGCTGACCCGGCGGTCTTCACCCCGCGGTAGGGCCGTACAACGCGGTGTAGATGGTTTCGTGACTGGTCAGCAGGGTGTCGGCTCATCGGGGTTCATGTTTCGCAGTATGCCCGCGATCTGTTCGGGAGAGTGCCACTCACGCAGTAACCCCTCGATCGTCGTCCACAGCGGACCCTGCGGGTCCAGTCAGGCGGGATTGTTGCGCCAGGGCCTGCCGCGAGCACTGACGCTCTGCTGGGCGAGCGGCGCACGATAGCCGCCAGCGAGCAACGGACGGCTATGCCGAGTCGCTTACCCTGAACCATAGTCCTGAGTTCCTGCGTCGCATCGCAATCGTCGCGTGCGAGCCAGGTGTTTCAGTCACCAAACTGGCCCGTGAGCATGGTCTGAATGCGAATCTGGCGTGTTCACCTGGCGGCACCGCGGTATCGTGCCGAGCAAAGGGCGTCAGAGGCAACGCTGCTGCCAGTGACGGTCGGGAGCGATATGAGGCCGGAGGTCATCGCAGCGCCACCAATCAAACCGGAGATCGCGAAACCGACCGTACCCGTTGGCACGATTGAAGTCTGGACCGGATGAGCGGTGGTCAAGATCGACGGCGTTGCCGACCCCGATATGCTGCGAACCGTATTGCAGAATCTGCGATCATGATCTTTTTGCCTACCGGTACACGTATCTGGCTTGCGGCGGGCGTCACCGATAGGCGTTTCGGATT
>JAYFSB010000110.1:0-6360 GCA_040946865.1 Burkholderia sp. | reverse complement strand
CTTCATACCGCTAGCCTGCAGCACCCGGCCCATCCCTGCAAAGATTGCCTCGCCGAGCTTGTGCTTCTCGAGCAGGCTCCACTCGATATGGTAAGCTTGCCGAGAGCTATCTCGTGTTTGCATCGCTTGCCTGCGCGTTTGGGTCAGTCGTAAATGTGAACACTGTCTAGCAAGAGAACATGAGCGCTGCCTAGTGGTTCAACGAGTAGTTGATTGCTTTGGCGAGCGTGGACTTGGTCGACCAGCGTCGCGAGCTTCTCCTGATCGTTGCCTCGCATGTGGCGAGCAGCGGCTTGGCCTTTTCCTATCGTACGCGCAGGCGCTCATCGGGTGGGCTTACCCCGGATATCGGCTTCGATGCCGTAGCGCTCGCCAATCATCTCGAGCAATGTCTGGGTGTCCGAGCTCGGCGTGCTCGCGTCGATGTCGTAGTCCTTGCGCCGGGCATGATCCCAGCACGCCGCCTCATGAACATCGCTACTCGCATACAGTTGACCGAAGCCGGTGTAGGCATCCGCCTGCAGAATGCCGCGAGCCGAGTTTGAGGGTAGACGCCTTTGCGGTCCGACGAGAAGGCGAACCAACCATACCGCAGCCGGTTCAGTCGAGCCCGAGCGGTGATCGTCGCGTGCGTAGACCCAGAACCGACCGGTCAGGGTCTTCCCGTTGCCTGGCACGAGCATGGCGACCGGCGTGTCGTCAGTGTGCAATTTGCCTGGACGCAACGTGTAGCGCTGGATCGCTTCGATCAGCGGTTCTGCAAAGCTCGGCGATCTGGCCCGACCAGCAGCCCATGCTGGCACGATCAAGCGTCACACCGTCGCGCGTAGCGATCTCCGCTTGCCGCCGATACAGCGGTTGATGATCCGCGAACTTCGACACGACGATATCGGCGAGCGCGCTGGGATGGGCAATGCTGCGCTCGATCGGCAGGCCTGGCATCGGTGGCTGTTCGATGTGGCCGCAGCTCGGGCAGAGCATCTTGCGCCGGATCGTGCGGATCACCTTGAACGCTGCCGCGACACTGGCAAGTTGCTCGGACACGTCCTTACCGAGCATCTGCATCTCAGCGCCGCACTTCGGGCAGACCGGATCGGGTTCTTTGCTGCTCGCGGGTTTGTCCTTGCCCGTCTTCGCATGCTGCACATCGACAGCGCCGCGCCCGGCTGTCAGCTCCTCGAGCTGGGTTTCGAGGTTCTCGATCTGGTGATCGAGTTGCTCGGGCTTACGACCGAAGTGCATGCTTTTGAGCTTGTCGATCAGCGCCTTCAGGCATTCGATCTCCTGATCACGCGCAGCAAGCTCCTGCACCATTTTCTCGAACGAGGCTTGTTGTTCTTCGATCGATGCCTGCTGCTCGAGCACCAGGGCATGGAGCTCGGCAACGGTATCAGGAAGTGGCGCATGATCGGACATGCGTCGCAGCTTATAAGCGCTTGCGTGCGGGTTACAACATCGCCAGCACGACGGTGCGTCGAGGCTGTCGACAATCGATGCCCTCGAGCAACATCGACAACCGAGCGCTCGTCAGATGGATCTTGACACCGTCGTCCTGCAGCCAGATAAACCGACCTCGCTCCCATCACTTTGCAAGCAGCCAGAACCCGTCATCAGTGGCCCACAGCATCTTGACGAGATTGCCGCGGTACCCACGGAAGATGAATAGGCGGCTACCCAGCGGATTTTCTTCGAGCGCTATCTGTACTTTCGCAGCCAGTCCCTGGAATCCGAAACGCCTATCGGTGACGCCCGCCGCAAGCCAGATACGTGTACCGGTAGGCAAAGAGATCATGATCGCAGGCTCTCCAATACAGTTCGCAGCATATCGGGGTCGACAACACCATCGACCTTGACCACCGCTCGTTCGATCCGGACTTCAATCGTGCCAATGGGTACGGCCGGTTTCGCGATCTCCGGTTTGATTGGTGGCGCTGCGATGACCGCCGGCCTCATATCGCTCACGACCGTCACTGGCAGTAGCGTTGCCTCTGACGCCATTTGCTCGGCACAATACCGGTGCGGCCAGGTGAACGCCAGCTTCGTATTCAGACCATGCTCGCTGGCCAGTTTGGCGACTGAAACACCTGGCTCGCACGCGGCGATTACGATGCGACGCCGGAACTCAGGACTATAACTCAGGACTATGGTTCGGGCGTCCTTTGCGACTACCCGACTTTTCTGTGTCTAACCAAGTGGTGTCCATCACTTCGAAAATGGTGGACACCACTTTGGCGTCGATCTCTGCTGTCGTCTACGATGGCCATGCTGAGTCGCTTACAGATCACTGATACCCAAAGCCGTCTCGAACAACTTGCTATGCATGATTACCGTCGCTCACGTACAAATCGGGCAATTTACCACCCACTCGAAATTCAACATAGCCACTTTTTCATGGTGGCCGGTTCCGGCTCCCGCCGGGTCTGCTGGTTGTGCTTCTGACGCGCAACATTTTCAGCTAAACCGCCACCGCCTTCTCAACATTTCGTCTGCCCGCCGTACACCATTTTCGACAATAGCTCCGCGGCAGGGATGACGCCGCGTTTGCGCGAGTAACGCGTTGCGGCGGACTTGCCGTCGTTGTCGCCGAGCGAGGCACTGGCCATGGCGGCGGTTGCCGGGGTGTGCTGAGGAATCGTCCTGCCGAGCTGCGGTTTCCGTGGCTGCGTCGTCTGCATCAGGGGAACCAGAGCGGGCGGAGAGACGGGATCGTCGGCCCCGCGTCGGTGCGTCATCCTGCGTCGTGGTTCGCGAGGAATCGTGCCGCGTGCTGCCTTCACCTATGCATGGCCGTTCGCTTGAGTCTATCGTCAGAGCGGCAGCGGGTTCTCGTACATGTAGCGGCGCGACCAGGGCAGCGTTTTCGCGCTGCGACCAGCCTTGCGGCAGACGAGCTGGTAGATCGACACGTCGTCGTTCTCGAAGGCATAGGCGCAGCCCGCAAGGTAGACGCGCCAGATGCGGAACTTCTCGTCGTCGACAAGCTGGCGGGCCTGGTCGGCCTTCGCCTCGAAGTTTCCGGTCCAGATGTCGAGCGTGCGCGCATAGTGCCGACGCAAGCTTTCGGCGTCAACCACCTCCAGGCCGCCGCGCTGCGCCGCCTCGATCGTCAGGCTCACGTGCGGCAGCTCGCCGTCCGGGAACACGTAGCGATCGATGAATTCGCCGCCGCCCAGCGAGGTCTCGCCGCTGTCCGCGTCCGAGGAGGTGATGCCGTGGTTAATGGCGACGCCGTCGTTGGCCAGCAGCTCGCGCACCTTGGTGAAGTAGCCCGGCAGGTTCTTGCGGCCGACGTGCTCGAACATGCCGATGCTGGTGATGCGGGCGAACTGGCCTTCCAAGTCGCGGTAGTCTTGCAGGCGGATCTCGATTTGCTGCTCGAGGCCCGCCTTGCACACGCGCTCGGTAGCGAGGTCGAACTGGTTCTGTGAAAGCGTCACGCCCACGCAGTGGGCACCGAACTTCTGTGCCGCGCGCAGTACCAGCGCGCCCCAGCCACAGCCGATGTCGAGCAGGCGCTGGCCCGGTTGCAGCTGGATCTTGGTCAGGATGTGGTCGATCTTCTTGATCTGGGCGGTGGCCAGGTCCTCGTCGCCGGCCTCGAAGTAGGCGCAGGAATAGACCATGTTCTCGTCCAGCCACAGCCGGTAGAAATCGTTCGAGACGTCGTAGTGATACTGGATCGCCTTTTTGTCCGAATTCTTGGTGTGGGTGAAGTAGCGCGTGACGCGCGCCAGCTTGCTCGCATTGGTGACGGTACTGCGCGCCAGCGAGTAGCCGATGTTGATGATGTCAGGCAGGTGCCCCTCGATGTCGATCTTGCCTTTTACATAGGCCTCGCCGAGATTGTCGAGGCTCGGGTCGAGCAAGAGCGGCAGTGCCGAGGCGTTGTTGACCTTCAGCGTTACCGCCGGCGCGTTGAAGTTGCCGAAATCGTGCTGGTCTCCATTCCACAGGACGAGGCGCGCGGGAAGGTTCGCCTTTTCCCGTACTTCGTTTGCCCACTGTGCCAGCTTCTTTTCCCAGAACATGAGGATTCTCCGTTGTCCGTTGAAACGAATACAGCCAAGTCTTCATATTGATGATTCGGCGGGTCGACATGCAAATCGAAACACGAGCTGCGCCGTGGTCAGGTTACGCGGCGCGAGTCAGGTCAGGGCGAGAGCCGCTCGATGATCCAGGTGCCGGTCCCGGCTGGGTCGCGCAGGTAGCGCAGGCGGTCGTGCAGCCGCGAGGGCCGCCCCTGCCAGAACTCGATCGCATCTGGCGCCAGCCGGTAGCCACCCCAGTGCGGTGGACGCGGCGGGTTCTCGCCGTAGAGCGCGCCGAAGTCGCGTTCGCGCGCCTCCAGTACCTCGCGATTGGCGATCACCGCGCTCTGCTCCGAGGCCCAGGCACCGATGCGCGAGCCCACCGGGCGCGAGGCGAAATAGCTGTCGGATTCGGCGGCGCTGATCTTCTCGATGCGGCCTTCGATGCGCATCTGGCGCTCGAGCTCGATCCAGTAGAACAGTAGGGCAGCATTCGGGTTGTGCGCGATCTCGCGGCCCTTGCGGCTCTCGTAGTTGGTGAAAAACACGAAGCCGCGCTTGTCCACGCCCTTGATTAGCACGATGCGCACCGAGGGGCGGCCATCGGTGTCGACGGTGGCCAGTGTCATGGTGTTCGGTTCGGGTAGCTGCGCGTCGAGCGCTTCCTTGAACCATTTGTCGAATTGACGGATGGGATCGGGCGCGACGTCCGCCTCGTCGAGCGAAGCGCGCGAGTAGTTAATGCGGAGATCGGCGAGAGAGGTCATTTCTTATGCGAACGCTTCAATCTGGGGCCAGTATAACCAAGGAAACAAAATCCTGCGTTGTGGTGTCGCCGGCCGACCGGCATGGCGACAATCAGGCAAAATGGACCCTTAGCTGCCGCTATTATTTCATTTTTATTGCACAAGTATGCCCCACACCGACGCCGTTGCAACGCCTCACGATCTTACCCCGAGCCTGTCGAATCAGCTTGACCCAGCCGACCGCACGCGGCGCTTCGGCGGGGTGGCACGTCTGTACGCCCCGGCCGCTCTGGTGGCCTTTGAGCGCGCCCACGTGGCAGTGATCGGCATCGGCGGGGTGGGCTCGTGGAGCGTCGAGGCGCTGGCGCGCAGCGCGATCGGGCAGCTCACGCTGATCGATCTCGACAATGTCGCCGAGAGCAATACCAACCGGCAGCTGCACGCGCTCGACGGCAACTACGGCAAGGCCAAGGTCGAGGCGATGGCCGAGCGCATTGCGCTGATCGATCCGGCCTGCCGCGTGCATTGCGTGGAGGAGTTCGTAGAGCCCGACAATTTCGAGGCCTTGCTCGGCGGCGGTTTCGATTTCGTGATCGATGCGATCGACAGCGTGCGCACCAAGGTCGCCCTGATCGTCTGGTGCGTGGAGCGCGACATCCCGCTGGTGACGGTGGGCGGCGCGGGCGGCCAGCTCGACCCGACGCGCATCCGTATCGACGACCTGGCGCTGACGATTCAGGATCCGCTGCTCTCCAAGGTGCGCGCGCAGCTGCGCAAGCAGCACGGTTTCCCGCGCGGGCCGAAGGCGAAGTTCAAGATCAGCGCCGTGTACTCGGACGAGCCGCTGATCTACCCAGAAGCCGCGGCCGGCCCCGCCGGGCTCAACTGCGCGGGTTTTGGCTCGAGCGTGTGCGTGACGGCGAGCTGCGGTTTCGCGGCGGCCGCGCATGCGCTGAAGGCGATCGCTGCGCGAGGCTGAACGTCCGCCTCGCGCATTTTTCGCTTTGTTTGTAGGCAATTCGGAAGATTGTGTCCGCGAGCGAGGCGAATCACGTTGCGCAAGCGCCGGATGCGCCAACTGAAACGGGCGCGGGCCTGATTGGCCCGCGCCCGTGTTTTCGCGCGGCGCGGCTCAGTACAGCGCCGCGCCGCACTGTACTGAGCTTGCGGTGCCAGTCGGCCACCAGGTTCGGCTGGTCTCCGAGGCGAGCTCGAACGCCGACACCATGGTCTTGCGGGTCCACGTCGCCCTTGCAGCCGCGGTCGCGCTGCACGATCTCCAGCAGCTACACCAGCGCGCCTTGATCGCCTAGTAGCGTGGGGCGACGCCTTGACGGTCTGCGGCGACAGGCGCGCGGCCTGCTCCTGGTTTTCGTCGACATTGATAACCTTGACGAGCTTCCAGCGTACCGCGTAATCGGCCTCAAGGTAAGCGCTCTGCGCGACGACTAAAAGCGCGGGCATGCGAAGGGGATTGGGTCGCCTGGCGATCCTTGGGCGTGCTAGGCGGTGTTCACATTTACGACTGACCCAAACGCGCAGGCAAGCGATGCAAACACGAGATAGCTCTCGGCAAGCTTGTCATA